>JAXMMN010000861.1:0-4124 GCA_034366485.1 Bdellovibrionales bacterium | reverse complement strand
TGATGTCGCCGCGAATTGCCTGTCGCTTCAAAGACAAACGGGAACAATACGCTGTGATCTATTGGATTCGCGTCAAAGATCGGCAACCGAAAATCTTGGAAGTAGATGCCAAAGGCAATCGGTTGGTGAAAGTGACCTATGACGAGCTTGAACATCGAAAGTTGCTGAGTGCTTTATCGCCAAACGTCACAGACGTGCTTCACAGTGCAGGTCTCGATCCGTTCCGCGCAAGCGTCATTTGGCGGCAACTCAATCGTCCCATTGTAGGCGCGACTGATGGAAATCGAAATCCCGCTGCGGCTTTAGGCAATCAATCGGTGCAGCCAGCTCAAGACGTGCCTCAAGAATCGTTTCAAACTGATTCGTATTGAGATTTAGCTCGACGTCTGTCGAGGTCTTACCACTTTCTTCAGCTAGTCGGTCAATCCTCCTATGGAAAATGCCGAAAAGCTGAATGATGAGGGGGCCTTGATGAAGGCAAATGGCAACGGCAGTTGGAGCTTATTTCGTCTTTCCGATCGCAAGCAGTTTGATCGCGTGGATCTTGCGACTATCGACTTTTTTTATCGAGCTTTGCCGGAGGCCCTTTACACCGATTGGTTGATGTGGCGCGAAGGTTTTTCTGGCTGGCGTCCGTTTTCTGAATTGCCACTGATTCTTAAGCATCTCAGTAAGCATGAAGAAGAGATTCAGGCGCCGCCGGTACCTGAGGCAATTTTGAAAATTGCAGATGAAGTCACCTCTCACGGTCAACAGGGGACTCTTCCAACGGTCGAAGGCGAAGCAAAATTTGAAATTTCAAAAGCGTCTCAGTCCCAGCCAAGCCTCGAGCTGAAAACGAAAACCTCGCATAACAAAGTTCGTCCAGACACGGGCGTTGTCACGTCGGGATTTGGAGCGCCTGCAAACACAGGTTCGCGTCCTATTGCGCAAAATACGACAGGATTTGTCGTTCCTGAATCGGACACTGGAATTCAGGCCGCAGAGGAGTCTGAGAATGCGGCTTTAGAAAATACGCATAGTTCAGTTTCCATCAGAGCCCTTCAAGCGGCAGCGACCTCTAGCTTGCGACTTAAAACAGTTGGCCGTGGGCTGAATGTCGGCGGTGCTGCTGGTACAAAATCAAACCGCGATGGAGAGTCGCCGGTCGAAACGGGTGGACTGCGGCCTGCGGGGCGCGTGCTGACGATGCCAGATGAAGCCACCATGTCATTGATGCTCGAATCTGAAGCTGCCAGTGAAGATCGCAACAACGTCCGTTACACGAAGAAATTTAAAGTCCGAATTTTTACACCAAAAGGAATTGTTGCGGTTTCGACGATCGACTGCTCGGTTTCCGGGTTCAAGCTTCGCGATCCGTTGCCAGAAGGTTTACCGCGATTCTTTCATTGTGAAATTGACCTCGGCCCCGAAGGAAAAATTCCGTTGATTTGTTCTGAGGTGAAAGAAAAAGACGGTCGCGCGGCGACTCGCGTCCGCATCCAAGTCAACGATCACCTACAAACCTTTAAGTCGGCGCTGATGCGTGCATCTTGAGCTGATGCGTGCATCTTAAACTTCGACGCTCGAGCGGGTCACTGTTGAGGCGCGGCGAGAGTTCATCGAACCAACGGCGGCTTCTGCGAGTTCGCGAACATCTTTTACAAAGACGGTCCCTTTAAGCGCTTCGCGACCGAGCGCGGCCAATTGCTTTTTGTTGCTCGCGGGCAAAATGAATCGATCAAACCCAAGTTTCTTGGCTTCTTTCCAGCGGGTTTCCGCAAAGGGCACGGCACGGGTCTCGCCGGTAAGGCCAATCTCGCCAAAGAAGCATGTTTTTGCGTGAAGCTCGCGTTCGGTTTCGCTCGAAATCAACGCGGCGGCCACTGCAAAGTCGGCTGCGGGTTCGTCGAGTCGAAGCCCCCCGACAACATTGATAAACAAATCACTTTGCGAAAGTTTTAGTCCGAGATGGCGATTTAAAACGGCCGCGAGCAAATGCACGCGGTTTGTGTCCAGTCCAATCGCCGTTCGTCGCGGCATTGCCATCGAAGTTGAAATTGTGAGTGCTTGAACTTCACACAAAAGCGGTCGGCTTCCTTCCATCGAACCGTAGACGGCAGAACCAATGAGGCGTTCGCCGCGTTCTTCCAAGAAAAGTTCCGACGGATTTGTCACTTCGACAAGACCGCCAGAATCCATCGAGAAGACACCGAGTTCATGAGTTGCGCCAAACCGATTTTTCAATGCGCGCAAAAGCCGAAACGCATGGGTCTTGTCGCCTTCAAAACTCAAGACAGTGTCGACCATATGTTCTAAGACTTTCGGTCCCGCAATTTGGCCCTCTTTCGTCACATGCCCGACGACGAAAACGGAGATGCCGAAACCTTTCGCGAGATTCATGAGGTTCGCTGCGCACTCTCTCACTTGCGTCACCGAGCCAGGTGCGGAATTCAAATCTTCCAAGTAGACGGTTTGAATCGAATCGACGATCAAGACATCGGGCCGATCACTCATCGCCATTTCGCGAATCGTTTCTAGCTGGCTTTCAGCTGCGATCGTGATCCGATCAGCTAAAGTTTCCGTGGAAGCTTTAGCATCGGAAGCATTGGGAGAAAGTAAACCCAGTCGTTCGGCGCGAAGGGAGGTTTGGTCGACCGATTCTTCTCCTGAAACATAAAGTACTTTTGCGCCTCGGCTAGCAAGGCCCCCGGCCATCTGTAACAGAAGTGTGGATTTCCCAATTCCTGGATCGCCGCCAACTAAAACAAACGAACCTCGAACTAAGCCGCCACCGAGCACGCGATCGAGTTCACTAAATCCCGTGGTGGCGCGCGCATTTTCCCCACCGGGCTTTTGTAGACGCCGTTCAGCGGCATCGGACAACCGAGTGGCCTGACTCGACAAAGGACTGCCTGTCTTCCAGCCGCGCTCGGAAGCCTGAGAGGAGAGACCTCGGGTCGGCGGTTCTTGCGCCGCTCGTTCTTCGACCAAGGAGTTCCACGCATTGCAGTCGCCACAGCGACCTTCCCACTTAGCGCGCTGAGCACCGCAGGATTGACAGACGTAGACAGATTTCGACTTTGATTTTGCATTTAACTTTGCCACACCCGTAGCTATCATAGTCAGATGTTTGAGGCCAATTGATTGGCCCAAAGTGCTGGTAAATGTGAGCGCGTGTTGGAGAGCTGTTCGGCGATCGGATTTTGTCGCTGGGACCGGGCCGGTGCGCAGCGGTGCGTGACGTTTTTTTGAGCAAAACAATACTAGCAAGGACGCTAGGTAGGATTGATCTCGTGAAGGTTTTTGCAATCTGCTTTTTTACGATCTTGTTGTCTCATTCCATAGGCGAGGCTCGCAGTGAAGCGGCCGGTGCGTCTCAGCGTGCGCCCACGTCCTCTCAGGGGGAATCGGCAGCGGTGATCTTAACCCGTGTGCGAGAACTATTGCGAAAAGGCCAAGCAGAAACGGCGCTGAAAAGATTGGACGGAGACTGGGGCCAGCAACTGAAGCAAGCGCAAGCCGAGCCAGCTGGACGTCTTGCCAAAGCGCGTATTTTAGAATCGCTCAATCGCCAAAGTGATGCGGTTGCGGAGTATTCGAAAGCGTTAGAAAAAAGAAACTCCTTTGAAACTCAACTTCGATTTGCTGCCGGTCGCTTGTACGCCAAGCTCGATAAACCAGATCTAGCGCGCGAATCCTTCAATGGAGTTCTGAGTGCTGACAAAAAAGATGTCCCAAGCGCTATTCGTGTTCGCACGATATTGGAGCTTGCCAAAGTTATGGCCAAGCAGGCGGAGGCGAAACCTAAGATTTGGCGCGATGTCGTCAAGCTCTTGCAATCTGCTCTCAAGGCTTCACGCGGTCACGAGGTCCATGCCGAGTATCTCTATCTCTTATTGCGCGCCAAGCGAGCGCAGGGAACTTCGGATTGTCGTTTAGCGAGAGATCTCTATTCCAAATACCCGGCGGCACCTGAAGGTGCTTCTTGGGGGCCCCTGATGCCGCTCAACAAAGTGGATGATAAGAAGCTATCGTGCTCGGCAACGGTCAAAGACATTCAGACGAGACTTCGACGACTTCAGCTTCTCGGTCAAATTGATCGCGCGTTGAAGGAGATTAAAGAACTTCGAACCAAAGCGGTC
>JAXMMN010000860.1:0-3229 GCA_034366485.1 Bdellovibrionales bacterium | reverse complement strand
TCGTATTTTCGGCAATTGCAATTAATGGTCATAGACAAGCTTTCGAAGAGCTTCCGATCCCCGTCTTTGAACTCTCGAACAATGTTATCCTTTTTGATAAGGATGACCGCGGCCGGGAGCTCTTCATTGAAATCAAGAAGTGCTCTCATGAAATTCCCTTTGGCCGAATTCACGCTGAGTTCAAATGCCTTAAACCTTCGGAATGGGCCCAAGTGCTTACTCCGCGAAAATTGAACGAAATTGAAGACTGACGCTACACGAAGAACGGAGTCAATTGATGGCCACGAACAAATTCGACAGTACCGACATCATCAAAGGCCGAATTGATAATTTGGGAATCAGTTGGGCCTATGACGACGATCCAGAAAAGCGTTTTCCTATGCTGTTTTTTACACCCGATATGAACGACAAAACAAACCACCATCACATTAGACTTACTATCGCTCAAGCCCGCACACTAAAAAACTGGTTAGACAATTTCCTATTAGAAAACGCCGCGTCGACAAACCGTCGTCAAAAAAGAAAGCGATGATTGTCGAATCACGTGTCCTCATCTGACACGTGCATTTGATACCAAAAGTCTCCACAAAGATCGGAGACCAGAAATGCAACGTCGAACGTTTATGAAATTCCTTGGCCTCGCACCAACTGCTGTTCTTATGAATCATAAACTGGTGCTGGCCGAAACTTTCCCAACACAAACTCAAGTAACGCGATCAAACCCAACCATTGAAGAGGCGCTGAAGTGCGGCCCACCTAAACGAGCCGAACTCGTGGTAATCACAGGCAGGCCAAGTTCAGGCAAGTCCACACTCATGCTAAACCTCTTAGATCGGTTTACATTTGAAAGAAATGAACGCTCACTCTTTTTCAGTTTAGAAAGAAGTCGCGACAATCTGATTCAACGTTGGCGCGAAACCACCCAACACCCAGAGGCATTCACGGGACTCATGAACGCCGATATCTATGATACGCATCGAGCTTCGCCGAAAAACATTCGCACCGTCGTTGAGGCTGCTCAAATTGTAAATCCTGATCTTAGCTACGTGTTCATCGACTATCTTCAACTGATTCCGTGGTTTGAGCGTGGTAGAGAGAAAGCCGATCTCGCAGACGCGATCCTTCGGGCGCTAAAGCGAATGGCCGTCGAACTGAATGTCGCAGTGATTCTGGCAGCGCAAATGAACAGCGGGTCTGATCAAAAGGTGTCCATGCTAAACTTGAGAGGAGTCACCGACCCCTCGCCTATAGATCTCTTAATGACGGTTCCGAGAGAAGTTCCGGGCGAAGAAGGGACAGGAACAACTTACTGACTTCGGTCGAGATCCCATCGCTAGCGTCGATGCAACTTCCTAATCAATCAAAGTATAAATAAACTTTTAGGATGCTAAATCGAATCGAAGACGCCGCACTTCAAACTGAAATTCGTAGATTTAAAAAACAATACCTATTTTTCGGATTGGTGCTTTCGGTTTTTTCGCTGATTCCATCTACAATTGTTTACTATATTATCACCACAAGTTCCGTTAGCACTGACAACGCATTATTGGGGGCATTCGTTGGAGCCCTCACTTACCCACCTATGCTGTTCTGCTTTTATAGGTTCTTTGGACCGACAAAAGGGTTTGAAGAAAAGTTTGAAACCAACCTTAGCCTCGTGAAGGCTCTCCCTCCGATCTTACCTCCGGCGGGCATTTCGAATTTTGACAGCTGGAATCAGACACTCGACGGCGATGGCCAAATCAAAATTGAAGGAGGCCACCTCACTGCAAAACCTGGTTTTGGAAAAACAAAAAAATGCGACCTCCGAACGACTCGCGCCTATTTTCAGTCCTCGAACATACAATCCGGTGACATTATTCTATGGGTCTACAATCAAAATCTAGAGCGCGTTCTAGAGTTGAGCTTAAGCCCATCAACAAAGAACGAAGACTTTATAAATTGGATCGGAAAGACCCACCTAGAATTCAATCTTCTAGGCGAATTCAAAACTGGCTAGGTACGCTACGCGGTTCCTTCTAAATTACCCACAGTTCGGATTAACCACATAGTTCTTCGGCTCGATGTCACTGATCGCACCCGTTGCAGCACCGTCGATGATCAGCATCGACACAATTCCAAAGTCTATTAGAAATCCTAAGAGTGAAGTCGGATCAAACTTCTTCTGAATGGCCGTCGTCCCGTCGCCGCAACCCTCTTTAGAGGCGCGAATGGAATGATTCCCCTTCTTCGAAACAGAGACCGTCGCCCCGCCCTGACCGATGTAAGTGTCATCTAAATAGAGTTTTGCTTTTGGATCTTCGGACCTGATCGACACCGAAGCCGAGGATCCATTAAACATCGTGGCACATGCGGAATTCATCAATAGCACCAGAGCGACGAACAAAGTCTTAAACGTTTTCACTAAATCTCCTTCGAGTTGTGAGGAGACATCAGGTTGAACGCATGCTGTGGCACCGGAGGCCACACCACTTCGTGACCTCAATTGAAACGAAGAACGATTACGTTACATAGATCAGTACTAGATGAATTCAGCGAATACCAAGATGAGACACGTTGGATTTCATTAACGAACAAAGATTAAGGACATTGGTCTAGCCGGCCGATGAATACACATGAGAAACAGGCAGGTCTCTAGAATTTTGCGCATTCTTCATCACCTTGAATTAAACAATCAAGGCCTCGCCGCCCGCGAGATCTTAAATAAGCTCAACGATGAAGGTCACAACTGCTCTCGCGAAACCGTGTACCGCGATCTAAAAGCCATCGAACAAGCGTTCATTCCTTTAGATATCGATGAATCAAATGACCCCGCGAAATACAAACTCTCACGCGTGGCGCACGTTTCAAAAGACGTGGCATTTAGTTACGTCGAACTTCTTGCCCTTACGATCTCTCGCGAATCCATGCGCGTTTTCGACGGAACAACTTTAGAAGATGTCTTAAACCCAATGTTTCAGCGATTAGAAAAGCTTCTTGGCCTTAAGGGCGAACAAGCGATGAAAGAGTTTTCCGAATACATGGGCTTTAAGCACCGGGCATCGTACGGAGTAAAAGTCCCCCGCGAAGTTCTAGACACCCTTCACCAAGCGTGCGCCGAAGGCCATGTCCTTGAAATTGATTACCTGGCATCCAGTGGCGATCGCGCTGGACAAGTCGCTACCCGAAGAGTCGGCCCCGAGATGCTCTACTTCGCGGACTCTGGAATCTACCTTATCGCAAAAGATCT
>JAXMMN010000859.1:0-2633 GCA_034366485.1 Bdellovibrionales bacterium | reverse complement strand
GATTTGGAAAAGTCGTATTGAAGTGACAGGTGAAAGTTCTTCCCCATTTCGTTCATAAAATCATCGGATGAGATTCCTGAACTCACATCATATTGCATCTGATGTTCATCTATCTCTATCGCGGTAAACTCCAAAGTCAGTTTGCCGTCATAGATATCTCTGCCAGAACTGCTGACACGCAGAGAAGCCATGCCAGGATAGTTCTTCGATAGCGCTTTACGAACCTGATAGTAAGTTTCGACAGTGCAGTTCAAGTAGCTGGGTAAATTCACATCCTTTAAAGTCAGCTCAGGAACCGTATAGCTTCCATCGGCAGAGACGCTGGCAGACGCTTTGGCTGTGTGTTTGTTGTACTCAAACTCAATACCAGGCGGGTGACACTGGAAAATAACTTCGACTTCGAAGTCAGAAGTATTGAAGCTGGTATGATTCATCATCTTTCCGCTCAAAGGCCCGAGACTGATCGCATGTGCGCCAAAAGAAAAGAGCACGACAATAACGCCAAATAAAAGTCGAATCAAAACGCGCATCGCGCCCCCACCGATAGGTCAATTTAATGAACACTTGATCGAGTAGTGACAATCACCAAACCGGTCAATATCCAGACGAAAATGGTCAACGTTAAGTGATTCAAACGCTAAGGCCGCAAGTCTTCAATTCCCCGTCGCCGACGTGATTCGAACACGCGACCGTGCAAGCGCGTTAGAGGTGCCAGCGGCACCTCTAACGTGATGCGCACCTGAGTTCGCGGGGCGCGTCAGAGCGATCTCCGAACGGAAGGTCAGCCGCGATAGCGGCTAGGTCACGAGACCGGTCGAGCTAAAAAGTCGATTACTACTCAGCACTGAAATTCATCTCTCACTTTGCCTACATATTCAACTAGCCAACATCTGGCCAAAAACGGCTTTTCGCAATTGCCCATTTATACACGAGAGTGAAGCCTGTCGACTTTGCCTGCGACAATTAGTTTGACCTGATTTCAATCAAGTTGAGAATTTCGAGCCATATAAAAACAAGCCCTAGGTCGGTAAAGAAGTCTTAAATTGAAGGAAGCGAGAAGTAAGATTCCAATAGAAAAATGAAGAAACTCGCCAAGATAAAGAAACTCCTATCTCCAGCGACATCCGATGAAATTCTAGCTAACAAATTAAGAGATCTCATTGACGATGCAACCGAAAACGTAATCGAAGACCTCTGGAACGTTCTGTCGAAGTTCATTCCAATCGACAAGATTGAGAAGGCAAAAGTTGCTAAAGAGGTCTTATTGGGGCAATCAAAACAGGACGACTATCCAAATGTTTGAAATATTTGAAGGCGAAAAAGGAATAACATTTGCCCAAACGCTTTTCGCTGCACTGCTTGGTGCGCTCGCTACCGGAGCTGTTGCCGTCGCTAGTAAGACCGTCAGCTACGTTCTAAACCGCAAACGGGCAAAGGCACTTCGACTTCAGCTATACAAAGATTTGTCTGAGTTGCTGTCTGGTCCTGAGAATTGGGATATGATCGAACTGAAGAACCGAGAGCTGCTGGCCCGAAGTTCCTCTGCTTTCGGCAATCGCGTGGTCACATTTGTCTCCGAGCATTCAGACCCAACTGATGTCCTAAAGTTCGAAAAAACGTTGCGATTGATAAATCATTTCGAAAGTGCAGTTCTAACTTGGGAAGCTTCAATATACGAAGCCAAACTAGTTGAACGCTCGAAAATTATTGAAGCCTCTATTTCGGTAGTTCGCCAGATTCGCACAAGAGCGAGGAAATCTACACCTTGGATTGAGATTATAAGCTAAATCGTTAACGGCACCGAAGGAGCAGCAATGGGTGAATTCCTAGACCATCTAAAAGAGCGGCTTACAAATTCATTCTGGGGTGCATTTATTTACGCTTGGCTCATCTTTAACTGGCGCGCTGTCGTTTTCCTTTTTGCGGGTGACGATGGTACAAGTAAACGGATTGAAAACATCGAAGCCTTTCTTTCCAACAATCCCCATCATTACATATTGCCGCTAGTCTTTGCATTGTTCTTTGTCACAATAGGTCGCTTCATTGGACACTTGTACCAAGCAATTCCTAGATGGCTTGAAATCAGAAGGTTGGTCGCTGACAAGCTAGCCGAGCAGTATCACTATGAATTGACGACATATAGAACACACTTCGAGGCAGTGATTGTGAACTTGAATTCAAGAATCAACAAAGTGTCGCATTTTGCTGAATCCATCAAAACAAATTCGGACTTAGCAGACTATAGCGCGGCAAGAAAAGACGCTAACTTACTTCAAGTAGAGCTTAAGAAAATCGTAACCGATATCGGACACTTCCACACGAATCTGGAGTCGCATAACTTTGAAGAGCTATATATTCGTTTTCGAAAATCAGACGAGCTAGCTACATTCTTTGGGCTTAACACACCGAACACTGATCTTTTTCCTCGTAGATTTGCGCTTTCTAAACTTGCACGCTGGTTGAAAACAAAAATTCGATCATGATTCGCTTTTCAGCTATTGTTTTCCCTTTGAGGTAAACTAAGTGAACTTTGAAGACGTTAAAAAACACATTCAAGAACGTGCCACTAGTCCTATCTTTGGTCCCTACATTTATTTTTGGATAATTATTAACTGGCAAGTTGTTGTTCATCT
>JAXMMN010000858.1:0-2695 GCA_034366485.1 Bdellovibrionales bacterium | reverse complement strand
CCCCGGTGATGGTGGCGATGGAGCCGGCGGCGGACTCTAATTCCAAAATTGCGGGATCCTTATCAATTCGAGACAAACTTGGCCAAGAATCAAATGTTTCAATCCAGAGCGTAGCTCAGTTAGCCGATTTCTATAACTTCGACGTTTCAAATTAGAAATAGATCGATCAAAAGAAATAGGTTGTTCATTGCTCGCTCTTCCCTGGGTGCTGAACTTGCAACTTCAGTGATGAAGATTCATTGATAGGAGTAAGGATGATGACGATGTCGATAAAAAAGATTTTGTACTTTACAAGTCTCGTGATCGCAGCCGTCATCGTTCAGACGACGTCTGCTTCGGCGCAAGTGATAGGTGGCGTGAACCATGTCGTCTTCGAATCCGGTGCTTGGCAGGTGAAGGGCTGGGCCTGTTTAAAGGCATCGGTGAACCCAGCGGAAATCAATATTTTCGTAGGCGAAACTCAGTACGGTGGAACGATCTTAACCAATAGCTATGCGGAACCCGCTGTTGGAACTGCATGTGGAGTCACAGGTAAAAAGGCGCGGTTCTCGTTTCCGTACACGGGAGTTCTAAAAGGCCAGACTATCACTGTCAAAGCGCGGGGATACTCTATTTCGAATGGATCCAAAGTCTACTCGGCATGGACGACGATTTCGAAAGCCGGTTCAGTTAAACTTCCAGCGAGCGCCTACCACCCGGAGGCTGTCATCGCGAGTTCTAAGAGAATTTTATTGTTCGTTGCACATCGCGATGACGAGATCGTATTTGCACCGATGCTCGCAAGGCATTGCTCAACCAAAATTTGTAAAGTGATCGTTGCGACAACCGACATCGACAACCGTACTCCTGAGTTTATAAACTCTATGGCGAAGTTTCCGGCTCAGTATGAATTGGGAGGCTTTTCATCGACTCGAGACTATCGAACTGTGACGCAGGTTAAGTCCGCATGGGCCAACGAAGCAAGCGCCGCCTTAGGTTTAACACCTGCCCAAGCTGTTATCGAAGAAATCAAAGAGTTTTTCCCAGACGTTATTTTAACATTCGATCCACGCCACGGGACTTCTTGCCATTCGGAACACAGAGCCATTGGGCAATTCGTCTACGATGCCGTAAAGATTTTGACGGCTTCGACGACGG
The DNA here is from genome assembly GCA_034366485.1 of Bdellovibrionales bacterium. Classification (GTDB taxonomy): domain Bacteria; phylum Bdellovibrionota; class Bdellovibrionia; order Bdellovibrionales; family JAMPXM01. Next base: position 1,558 of record JAXMMN010000858.1, on the reverse strand, counting down.
GTCCATTTCCGTTATCTAAACGCGACAACTTTTTTATGCTCACAACTCGACGGTATGATGGAAAGAATGAATTCTTAAAGCCGTATCTTGGACTCTTGCCGGCAGCACCAACAGATAACAAAAGTCCGATCTACAGCGCTTGGGACTATATCCCAAGTAAAGCGAAGACCGGTTGGAAGTTTACGCAAGATCTCCTGCTGACCTACTCGTCTCAGTTTACCTATGAACAGGCTATGTCGCTAAACAACACACCAAACCTTGAGGCAACAACCGCTTTCCAAAAGTATTCTGACTACAATCCAACGGACTCGAAATATACGGTGTCTTCAGATTCGAGAATTCAAAGCTGTCCTGCTCCGTAATCGAATCTGAAACTAAAGAAGCAAAATAATTGATGTCTTTTAGAAGCCAGTGTTTCGCACTGGTTTCAGCGATTGAAAGTACGCGGCAATTGCTTTTTTGTCTTCAAGCGTAAGCTTCGCAGTTGAGTTGATGACGATCGAGCGCATCTTTCCACCCATGTTTGTGCCGTCAGGTGTGGTCGCAGTATCTAAAAACAAAACCCAATCCGCTTCCGTCCATTGACCGAGTCCCGTGCGTTTGTGGGGCGTTAAATTTCCTGCCGGTGTTTTTTCACCAATTAAGCGAGCGCCCGCCATCCACTCGTCCATCTTTAAACTTCCAAGACTGTCGCGTGGCGTATGGCACTGCGTGCAGTGAAGCGCGCCTTCAACCAAATAGGCGCCGCGGTTCCACTGGGAACTTCGCCCGGAAATGTTCTGAAACTCGCCCTCGGCAAGTTGGAAGTTGTCTTTTGTGATTTGAAAGGGTGATTGAAAATTCAAGGCTCGCCAGAACCCAAGCAGCGATCGTTGATTGTAGGGAAAACCAAGTTTGTGAGATCGGTTTTTTTGCACAACCTTTGGCATCGCTTGAAGGTAGTAAAATAGGTCATCGATATCACCATCGGTGATTTTTGAATAATTCTGATAGGGAAATGAGGGGTAATAGTATTCCCCCGTTGGGCTGACTCCATGGCGCATCGATTTTGCGAAATCAGATTTCGACCAACGCCCAATGCCAGTTTTTCGGTCTTGTGAAATATTGGGCGCATAGAAGGTCCCAAAGGGGCTTCGAATTTTAACTCCACCTGCTAGCGGTTTTCTTGGATCGGCAGTGTGGCAGTTGGCACATAGACCCGATCGATAGACATATTGGCCTCGCGACAGCTTTTCTAGTTCAGAAGGAGATCTCGGCGTCGAAGCTAAATTGATCGGATCCAATGGATCAAACTCTTGGATTTCGCTCTCAACAGGTTTGACGGTGCGGGGCTCTTCACTTGCACCTGCTTGAAGCCATTGAAGTAGAAGTTCCTTTTGCTGCGTCGACAATGATTTTTTCTTGGGCATCGAGCCGTCGCGAACAGTTTTCTCTATCATGACTCTATGCTTGAAGACTTCTTGGTAGGTTTCCAAATTTACGTCGCCGTCATTGTCGGGGCTTGAATGACACTTTAAACAAGCAGGCTCAATGACAGCTCTATAAACGCTTGAAAATT
>JAXMMN010000857.1:0-4373 GCA_034366485.1 Bdellovibrionales bacterium | reverse complement strand
CATTTTCGCCATAGCGTACGCGAGCCCAAACTTTCCAACAACTCGAGAAGAAGAAACCAGACCGTCCGATCCTTCCGCAAGTTTGCGAAGCACGAGGCACGCATCTTTCAAAATTGAAAGCGAGCTTTCGGTCGAGACGGAACCAAATGCCTTTAGTTCTGTGGCTTCTTCTCCCAATACACCCGTCGAGACGAAGAGCGGCCACCGAAGCAGGTAAGCATTCTCGCCATTTTTATGAAAATGGCTTTTCGGAAGGGCATTGACCGTGGGTCTAAGACCCACGACTCCAGTGGAAGGAGTAGGAGTGATATTGCGCCCCTCGGTCTCGTTATAAAAACTGACATTTCCGCTAATGATCGGCGTCACCAACGACTGGCAGGTGTCATTCATGCCTTTTAAACTTGCGACAAAGGAACTCATCACCGGTACGCGCTCGGGATTACCGAAATTCAAACAATCGGTGACGGCTAATGCTTCGAAACCTTTGGCAGCAAGCTCGAGCGCTGGATAAGCAACCGCGTCTGCACCACCCTCTTTGGCATCAAGTCGCATCATTTGCGGTCGGCAACCAAGCACGACACCAAGCCCACGCCCAGTATCTTTCAGTCGAACGACGCCGACCGATTCATGGCAATCCGCAGCAGTTGATGCACCGACATGCCCGTCATACTGCCGATAAATAAATTCTCTCGATGTCCCTTGCGGCGAAGAGAGCGCCGCAAGTAACAAATCCTTAGCCGAGCGATCTTTATTTTTCTCAACTGAAACCTCGCCCGCTGAAGCGACGCGGTTTTTTGGTGACCAATTTTCAAACGGGCGCTCATACATCGGCGCGTGTTCAGTCAAAAGTTCTGGATCGATATCGGTCAGGAGATCCCCTTTCCAATAAAGCTTCATGCGCTTATCAGCCGTCACTTCACCGATTGCGACAGCGTCCAGACCCCAGCGGCGGAACAGAGCTTCCACTTTCGCGAGCTTGCCAGGTTCGACGACCAGAAGCATTCGTTCCTGGCTTTCGCTTAGCAAAATGTCTTCTGGTGTAAGCGAAGAATCTCGAAGGGGCACGCGGTCAAGATGAAGGTTAAATCCGACGCCACCTTTAGAGGCCATTTCAAACGACGAACTCGTAAGCCCTGCAGCACCCATGTCTTGAATGGCGACGACAAGATCTTGTTCCATGACTTCAAGGCAAGCTTCAATCAAGAGCTTTTCAAAGAATGGATCGCCAATTTGAATCGTTGGTCGCTTCTTTTCAGAATCTTGACCAAAACTTTCTGACGCCATGCTTGCCCCGTGAACACCATCGCGCCCTGTTTTTGCGCCTGCGTATACGACGAGATTTCCGACACCTTTGGCTTTTGAAAGAAACACTTTCTCACCCGGTCGGAAAAGTCCTACGGCCATCGCGTTCACTAAAACGTTTCTGTCGTAACTTGGATCAAACTCAGTTTGGCCAGTGATTGTTGGAACTCCAACCGGATTGCCATAACCGCCGATTCCTCGCACGACTCCGTCGACAATTTTCTCCATTCGCTCGGCCTCGGGCCGACCAAAGCAAAGATAGTCGGCGATCGCAATTGGCCTCGCACCCATCGTGAAGATGTCTCGCAAAATCCCACCGACTCCAGTCGCAGCGCCTTGATACGGCTCTATGAAACTGGGGTGATTGTGACTTTCAATTTTGAAGGCCACTCGTTCGCCGTCGCCCAAATCAACAACTCCCGCATTTTCACCAAAGCTTTGAAGGACTCTGGGAGATTTATTGAAAATTCCTTTCAAGTGAACTCGCGAGCTCTTGTACGAACAGTGCTCGCTCCACATCGCCGAAAACAAGGCCCATTCGACGCCGACCGGTTCACGACCAAGAAGTCCTGCAATTCTTCGATGTTCATCACGATTAAGTCGGTAGTGTTTTAGCTTTGATTCTAGTTCATCATTTGTGCGGGTATCTTGGCCCATAGATTTCAAAGCTCCTATTTCCATATCTCTAAAAGTTTTCGACCATCCGAGCCACCCATCCAATCATGATAGGCGCGTTCGGGATGGGGCATCAGTCCGGCGACGTTGCCTTCGGCATTCGTGATCCCCGCAATGTCACTGACCGATCCATTCGGATTTTCTGCGTACTGAAGCCAAACCTGATTGCCGTCTCTCAGCCCTTTTACCGTGGCGTCATCAGCAACAAACCGACCGTCCGCATGAGCAATTGGAATCCTAATCGCTTCGCCGGCTTTGAGATCCGCACCGAACGGTGTTTTGCCGCCGGCTTTTTTCAACTCAACCCAGCTATCAATAAACCGAAGTCCACGATTTCGTGTGAGCGCGCCGGGAAGTAGTCCCGATTCACAAAGAATTTGAAAGCCGTTGCAAATACCAAGTACCGGTACACCGTGCTTGGCACCTTCGCGAACAGATTTCATGGCAACGGCTCGCGCCGCTAGTGCCCCGCTTCGCAAATAGTCACCATACGAAAAGCCGCCAGGAAGTACGAGCGCGGCAAACTTTTTCGCGTCAAACAAATCCGCATGCCACAACCAAACGGGCTCGGCACCGCTCAGCCCGATCGCCTCAAAGACATCACGATCACAATTTGTACCTGGAAAGCGAACAACACCAACGCGCGGTTTAGCCACGTGCTTCTCCGATAAGTTTCATGTCAAAAGTTTCGATCAATGAATTTGCCAAAAGTCCGCTTGAAACTTTTTTTGCGATCGCCTCTGCTTCCGTGACAGTTTGCGCGCTAACCTTTAGCTCGATGAAGCGACCAACACGGCACGAGGTCACCGGCTCGCCTTCTCGTTTTAAAGTTTCCTCGACGGCACGTCCTTGAGTATCGAGTACTTCACGCCGTGGCATGACAGTGATTCCAAAACTGAATTCTTTTGTTTGCCCCATTTGATCCTTCTCTCTAATTTTTCAATACAGCTTTTAAACGATCGCAAACTTCGCGGTAGGCCTCTGCCACGCCACCAAGATCACGACGAAAACGATCTTTATCCATTTTTTCACCTGTCTTCTTGTCCCAAAGTCGACAGCAATCCGGTGAAATCTCATCGGCAAGATAAAGTGCGCCACTCGCATCCCGTCCGGCTTCAATTTTAAAATCGATCAAAGTCAAACCGGCTTTGTCCATCAGCGGCTGTAAAACAGAATTCACCTTCAGGGCGAAAGCTTTCAGTTCGTCCAATTCCGATTGTGATTTGGCGGCCTCTAAAAAAAGCGCCTGATCATCGCTGACAAAGGGATCTGCTAAGGCGTCATCTTTGTAATAAAATTCAACCATGGGCTTCTTCATCGGTGTGCCCTCAGCCATCCCGAACTTCTTTGCGGTAGATCCCGCCAAGACGTTACGCACGACAAGTTCAAGCTTTACCATGTTGAGATTTTTCGTCACTTCCGCGACTGCCGAAACATCCTGTACCCGGTGGGTGCGTACGCCGCTCTTTTCAAGTTCTCGGAATAGCAGCGAACTGATCTCCCGATTCAATGCGCCTTTTTCTGGAAAACTTCCTTTTTTAAGTGCGTTGAATGCGGTCAAAGAATCTTTGAATTCTTGCCAGATCAAGTCCGGGTGTCCGACGACTCGATACAAGAGCTTCGCCTTGCCCTCATAAAACATTTCACCACGCTGAAAGGTTTGGCCTGATGTCATTTCACACTCCAAAGTCCTGCGCGCTCCATTGCCCCACGAACGGATTCCCGGTGGCGGCGCCCAGAGAAAACATCTTCAATTTTTTCTTTCGAAACCATTTTACCGACCACAGTATCTGAAAGCGCCGCATCGCGAAGCTGTTCACCGCGCTTGAGACTGTGACTCAAGCGCTGCACATGAGCGTAAGCGTCTTCTCGCGACATTCCGGTTTCTACGAGAGCCAACAATAAATGTGAGCTAAAAAGCATCCCACCCGAACGATTCATCGTCTCAAGCATATTATCAGCCTGAACCTCAAGCCCGGTAACTAGATCCGTCATTCGCTCGCACGCATAATGCGCCAAGATGAAAGCATCAGGAACGATCACGCGTTCAACCGACGAATGACTGATATCTCGTTCGTGCCAAAGAGCCATGTTTTCAAACGACGCTTGCGCGTAGGATCTTAAGAGGCGCGCGACGCCCGTCAAATTTTCTGCCGTTATAGGATTTTTCTTGTGCGGCATCGCACTTGAACCTTTTTGCCCTTGCGTGAACGACTCGATGGCTTCAGAGAGCTCAGTACGCTGAAGATGCCGCATTTCAACGGCCAATCGCTCGATCCCGCCGCCAAGAAGCGCGAGAGCCGCAAACACCTCGGCAAGACGATCGCGCGGAATAACTTGAGTCGCGATTGTTTCGGGCTTTAGCCCCAAAACTCGACAAACTTCCAATTCAATTT
>JAXMMN010000856.1:0-9927 GCA_034366485.1 Bdellovibrionales bacterium | reverse complement strand
CAAAGCCAATATCGAACATGTCATTAGCATAGTCCCGACAAGGAAGTGGGACTACTGTTTTGTCGGCTTTTTAAGTTCGGACAAAGGGACGGCGATAAGGCCGCGCTCAAGTAGCTTTTCGCGCGCAACGTCTGAGCCAGTTTTCGCGTAGGTTTCGTAAAGTCGCATGATATTGGCTTCATCTTGCACCCTTGCCTGCAGGGCGATGGTCGACAAGATTTGAGTGAAGTTCAGAAACTTAGTTGCGTACTCACGGTAGACCTTTGCGGTAAGGTCCTCGCGACTGGAATCCGCCAGTACCGAATAGGCGGTCATTCCCATCTCGTTGTAATAGTCGACGTCGACCAGCTTCCGCTGCAAAGAGTCACTAAAAAAGCCCGCTATGTACAGTGCACGGTCCGCAAGTTTTTTCAGCATGTCTGCGCGCAAGGTCGGTTCCGCGTTCATCGCTTTCAGGTAGGTTTCAGCAAGCGTAGATCCCCGACGGCGGCCGTTCTCATCGACCTCATCAAACAGGTTTCCCGCCGGAACATAGTACTCAAGCAAACGGACTAAATAGGATTGTGCCGAAGGGAACGTGCGAAATCGGCGTTCCTCAAAGGCGAGCTCGACTGCATGAACAAAGTATTCACTGGTCGAGAGAACGAGGCCCGAGCCTGAACCAGAGCCCGAATTGCTAGTTGGGGGCTGCTGACTTGAGCTGCTTGATTTTAGCTGCTTCTTTGCCATACGAAAAAATCCGCTTCCTTGCTTTATTCTACGGCTTCTTCGGCAAATGGCTTCGCTGATTTTTTAACTTTCCCGACCTAGGTCGAATTTAATTTCGACCTTAGCCAAGACCCGTCTCAAATCGAGTCACTTACCAAGGGGCGCTTGGCCCCGCAGCCACGAGAATTGGGTGGCGCGACAGAATTTCCTGCATCAGCTTTTGAACATCGTCCGCCGTTACGGCGCGAATAACATCGGCGTATTGGAAAACGCTCTCTGCGGAAATTCCATAAATCTCGCTGAATAAAATCGTCGAGGACACGGCCGTCGCTCGCTGTAAGCCAAGATCATGACTGCCGATCAAATACCTGACAGCGCGATCCATTTCGACTTGTGGAATCCGAGTCGTTGCCAGTTTTTTGAATTCTTCGCGCAGCATGGAAATCGCAAGTGCGCCCTTTTCGGGCGTACAGCCAATCGATGCCCCGAAGTATCCAGAATCCACACCCTCCATGGCCATCGGTCCAACGCTGTAAGCGAGAGACTTCTTGTCGCGGAGCTCAATAAAGAGGCGCCCGCCTTGGCCAGCCAAAACGGCCTGCGCTATTTGCAGAGCATGTCGACGAGGATCGTCGAGAGTGATTCCTGGCCAACCGATTAAAATCGTCGACTGTTCTTTTTTAATTTCGTGGAACTTTTGAATCTCGGCTTTGCCGCTCCACTTGTAGGGTTTCTTAAAAAACTGCGTTCGTTTTGCCGCATAGGGCTTCGTCGCCGTTTCCAAGAGATCACACCAACTGTCTAAATCGGCGTCCCCCGAAAGAACGAAAATTCCATCCGCCGGACAAATCGATGCTTCGTGAAGTTTCAAAATTTCGCGTGCGCCGATTTCGGAAAGAGATTTTTCGGTTCCCATTGGATCCAGTGCGTAGGGATGCCCTTCGAACATCGTCTCCATAAATATGCGCCCGGCAATTTGCCCCGGACGATCGGCCCGAGTGCGAAGCGACTCAAGCATCATTGTCTTTTCCCTCGCGACGACTTCGTCAGTGATGACCGGACGCAATGTCGTCTCTACGAAAAGCTCCTGGATTTCGCGCTCACTGCGAGAAAGCAATTGCGCCGATACTCCCGCCGTATGGCGCCCCCCGAATGCACCAATCCCCGCTGCCTGCGCCTCGATGCGATGCAGGAGTTCAACTTCGCTAAGTTCTTTGGTGCCCGAGATCCAAGTGCGGCTTAGCAATTCGGTAGCTCCGCTAAGGTTGGGGGCTTCGATTCGAGACCCACCAAGAAATCCCAATCTTGCGCTGATCACCGGTGTCGACCGCGTTCGACGAGCAATCACCTTCAATCCCGAAGAAAGTGTTCGGCGTTCGATTTCAATTTTTCCGTCAACCTGCGGCTTCCAGGCCTTCGCTGGCTTCGCCTTTCGCTTTGACGTGCCTTTCGAAATCCGACCGACGGGTGACTTTTCCTTTTTCGCTTCTGACCACTGTTTTGATAGTCCATCAACAAACGCGTGAAGCGATTTTTTCGCGGTGTTTAAATCGTGTGATTTCGGAACAAGTGCAACCACATGGGCGCGCGCAGGATCTAAATACTTTAATGTCATTGTACGCGCGAGTTTAGAATCGAACTCCTGCACCCGCTTGAGATACTTTTGAAACTCCGATGGGTCCCCAAGAAGAGTGGTCAATGAGCCAATTTTTCTTGCAAGACCATCGGCCGTCTCAAGCCCATAGAACTCCGAGCTTTCGATGCCGGTCACGGCTCGGAAAATTTCATCATCCAAGACAGGCTTTCGCAAAAGACCGACGGTCTCGGATTGAATTCGCGTAAGCGCTTCATCGAGATTGACTGGGTTCATCGTCGCAGAGATCGAGAAGAAACCTTGATCCTTAGGTGCAAAGCAGCCCGCACCCACGGACGTCACGCAATCCGAGTCGATGCGCAAGGTGCGCACCAGACGACTTGAATCACCTTGGCCAAAAATGGAACCTAAGGTTTCAAGGGCTGCGACATCCTTATGTTTGGCGCTCGGCATAGGCCAGGTAATGAAAAGTTGTAGCTCTTGGACATCTGAGGTTTCAGCAAAGATTTTTTTAGCTCGCGAAATTGTCTTCGGTTCTTTCGCGCGTTTAACGGCCCGAACACGAGAGCCCGGCAGTTCGGAATATCGTTCTGCGACGAGGGCTCTCATTTGCTTGACGTCGAAATCTCCCCCGATCACCAAGACCATGTTTTTTGCCGAGTACCGCTCTTTGAAGTATCTCTTCAGAACAGCCGGTTTGATTGTCTTAATGACTTCAGGACGACCGATCACTGGTAGTCGATACGGGTGCTTGCGATAGACGCTCGAAAACAAAAGGCGACTGCCCTTTCGAGATGGACTGTCGTTGGTGCGTTTGATTTCTTCTAAAACCACTTCCCTTTCGGCATCAATTTCGCTGGCCTCAAAAAGTGGAAAGCCCATCATGTCCGCAATCACATCCATTGCTGTCGTGGTGAATTCCTTCGAGATATTTACGTAAAAGACAGTTTGATCAAAACTCGTCCAGGCATTCAGCTCTCCGCCGCTTGCCTCGACGGTTTTCGCGATCTCTCCCACCTGATATTTGCGTGTTCCCTTAAAAAGAAGATGTTCGATGAAATGGCTAATTCCCTCTTCTGCTTTTCTTTCGTCGGCAGAGCCCGTCTTCACCCACATTTGCACAGAAACAACCGGTGATTTGGACGATGGCACGAGGCGCACATCGAGCCCGTTTTTAAGTTTAAAGTGCACAGACCCCGATTTGTCCTGTTTCGAAACTGAAGACTTGCTAACGGCGCGCTTTTGAGACATTCGATGCTCCATGAATCGCCTAGGAATCTACGTACACATTCCGTATTGCCTACAGATCTGCACGTACTGCGATTTCGTTAAATTTGAATCCAAAGACCTTCCGCCTCCGCAAGATTACATCTCACTTTTGGCTCATGAGCTCTCGTCCCGAAAGGAAGCTTTTGCCCCCTTTGCGACGGACGTTCACTCCATCTACTTCGGCGGCGGAACTCCTAGTCTATTTTCGCCACAAGAAATCTTATCGGTCTTAGACGAAATTGAAAAGAACGGCTTCAAGTTCCGGGACCGATTGGGAAAGCTTGAAATCACTTTGGAGATTAACCCCGGTACAATCGATCGTGATTCACTAGAGCGCTTTATTGCTATGGGTGTGAACCGCTTTTCGGTAGGCGCCCAGACTTTTGACGAGTCGCTCTTGGCTGTCACCGGCCGCAAGCACTCGGTTCGAGAGACTGTCGAAACACTCGACCTCCTTGCGGAACGGGGCGTGAACTACTCGTTCGACCTCTTATTTGGGATGCCTGGGCAAACTCTCGAAGGTGTTCGCCGCGACGTGATCGAGGCACTCAAGTTCGGGCCTTCGCACTTGAGTGCCTACAATTTGACGGTTCCATCGGGCCATCCTTTGAATCGCGGACGCGCAAGTGACGATGTACAAGCCGAAATGTTCGATCTGATCGAATCCGAACTTAAGCGTGGCGGCATTTTCCGCTATGAAGTTTCAAACTTCGCTAAACCCGGATTTGAGTCACAGCACAATCTCTTGTACTGGAGCGATCAGCCATACTGGGGACTGGGCATTGGGGCACATTCCTACCTGCCAGGAAATCGTGAAAACGATTGGGGATCACGCTTCTGGAATCCAGCGACAATTCGCTCCTATCAAAACGAACTCTCTCAAGCTTCGGGATCGGAATTCTGGAAGAAAATTCCCAAAGAACGCAGCGAGCGCCTCGCGCTGAACGAACTTTTAACGGATTTCAGTCACACCTCGCTACGCCGAATGCACGGCCTCACAAGTGAAATGCTGCGGGAAAAATTTGGCCCGACAATGGCGCAAGAGATTGAGAGTCTCATTGAGGCTCGCCTTCGATCGCAGGTCGAAAATGGGCTTGTCTTGTTTGAAAAAGGAAATTCCGGCAACCGATGGCGACTTTCCACCTCCGGGCTTCCTTTAGCAGATCGCGTCTTCGAAACACTGACGTTTTTAAAGGACGAAATCCGCTTATCGCGCCCTGAAGTTTGACATTCTTAAACTCGAACCCATAATGCCTAAATGGCAGACGAAAAAAAACCAGACGCAAATTCTTCAAGCGACCAGGACATGCGACGTCTATCTGACGAAACGCAACCCGGGGTCGAAAACAACAACACGGGCGCTGACGGAGCCAAATCGGCAGGCGGCGGCGAGTCAGAGCTCGCCGAGCAGTTAGCTAAGGTGCGTAACGAATTTTTGTACCTTTACGCGGAATTTGAGAACTACAAAAAAAACGCCATCAAAGAACGTTCGGACCTTCGCAAATATGGTTCAGAACGATTGGTCGTCGACCTTCTAGGAGTTCTCGATATTTTTGAAACGGCGCTTTCCTTGGAGCCAACGCCAGAAAATATGGCGGCGTTCCGCAAGGGTATCGAACTCACTGGACAAGAGTTGCGCTCGACGCTTGTTAAACACGGAGTGGAAGAACAAGTCGCACTCGGATCTGCTTTTAATCCCACCATGCATGAGGCGCTCAGCAGTGAGGAAACTTCTGAATTTCCAGAAGGTCACATTTCGCGCGTGTTCAAGAAACCCTATAAACTTCACGACCGCATTGTGCGTCCTGGCCAAGTTGTCGTGGCGCGACCTAAAAGTAATTAATTTCGAGGTGCACTGTGTCCAATAAACGCGACTACTACGAGATTCTCGGTGTTCGTCGCAATTCGACACCGGATGAAATCAAAAAAGCTTTTCGAAAACTCGCCATCCAGTTTCATCCGGATAAGAATCCGGGAGACAAGAAGGCCGAGGAAAAGTTCAAAGAGGCTTCAGAGGCGCACGAAGTTTTGAGCGACGCTACGAAGCGGCAGCAGTATGACCAGTTCGGACACGGCTTTGCCGCTTTCGCTGGCGCGGGTGCTGCCGGTCCATTTGGTGGCGGCGCTTCGGGCCCCTTTGGTGGCGGCGGATTTGAAGACCAAACTTACAGCGGATTTGGCTCCTCCGGACCAGAGTCTTTTCAAGACATCTTCGGCGATATTTTCGGGGACGCGTTTCGCGACGTTCGTCAAAAAGCTCAACGTCCTGGCGGTCCCGACGGACCCCGCGGTGGAACACGCACGCGCGGCGCGGACTTAAGATACACGATTACAATCACGTTCGAAGAAGCCGCCACGGGCTGCGAAAAAACAATTAGCTTTGTTCGCCAGCGCGGAGGACGAGAAGAAACCGCGCGCCTCGCGATCACAATTCCCTCTGGAGTAAAACCAGGTCAACGTTTGAAGTTGCGCGCCGAAGGTGACGCGCCACCCGCAGGAAATCAGTTCGGCGACTTGTACGTCATCGTCAACGTTGCTGAGCATTCACTGTTCCGCCGGGTTGAAAACGATGTGCATTTGGAGCTGCCGCTAAGCTTCATCGACGCCGTCAACGGCACGATTGCAGAAATTCCGACATTGACGGGCAAGGCCTCATTAAAAATTCCGCCGGGCACGCCATCAGGCCAGATCTTTCGCCTCAAAGGCAAAGGATACCCCTCTGTCGGCCAAGGCGGCGCGGCAACAGGCGACATGTTAGTGAAGGTTCTCATCGACGTGCCTCGTGAGCTGAACGATAATCAAAGGGAATTGCTAAAGGCTTTCTCGGCAAGCGTTCGACCCGGACCAATGGTTAAGTCGTTTCAAGAAAAGGTCGATCGCCTCCGCAAGAAGTAGAGGACGTGTCATGCATAGAATTATTTCGAGTTTGTTCGCCGGGCTCATTGCCGTCGTTTTGGTTTCTTGTCAAACGGCGCCCAAACGACGACAGCCAGTAAAGGCGACGCCCTCCATAGAACAAGACTTCAAACAAGCACGACTTGCGATGGAAGCCGGTGACAATAAAAAGGCCCTTGCACGCTTTAAAAAAATCGCCACAAGTTCTCCGGACTCCGACCTCGCCGACGACGCCAACATGATGATGGCGCAAATCTATGAACGACAACAGCTTTGGAATGATGCGCTTCAAAGTTACATGGCCGTTGCAAAGGGCGAGCTCGCAACTCCATTCGAATCGGAAGCACTGCTTCGCGCAGCGAGAATCAATGTGCGCTTTAATAAATTCAGTGATGCGCTTGAGCTTGCAAAAGCTGTTAGTCGATCAGACGTATCGACACCCGCTCAAAAGTTCGATGCCGACGAACTTCGCGGAGAAGTTTTATTGTCTGAAAATAAAGTCCTTGAGGCGATTGAGCTTTACGTTGAGCTCGTGGAATCCTCTGTAGATCCCGGTCGAAAAGATAAATACCGAATCGCAGCACAAGATCTTTTGGACACCCGCCTCAACGAGGACGAGCTTCGTGAAGTCTCCGAACGAAGCAGCTTCCGATTTCTTCGCCCAACCGCAAAATATCGAATTGGCCTTTCCTTCGCGGAGCAAAAGCAACTCGCGCGCGCACGGTCGGCCTTTCAAGACGTCGTTTCCCTTGCGCCTGGAACAGAACTCGCAGAGCGTGCTGCGGGCCTCATCACGCAAATCGACGCAAGAAGCCGGGTGAATCCCCGCACCGTCGGCGCAATCCTTCCGCTTTCTGGCCGCCAACAAGCAGTTGGATACAGGGCACTGCGCGGACTTCAGCTGGGGCTTGGAATTTACAGCGCGAATAAGAAGTCTTCTGGCTTTCGACTGGCGGTTATAGATAGCGAAGGCAACCCAGATATCGCACGTCGCGCCGTCGAGCGCCTAGTTGTCGAAGACAACACGGTCGGCATCGTCGGCGGATTGCTTTCTCGAACGGCAAGCGCCGAAGCCAGCAAGGCGCAAGAGTTTGGTATTCCAACATTGATGCTGGGTCAAAAGGCTGGCCTTACGGAAACTGGCGACTTTATTTTTCGAAATGCACTTACCAGCCAAATGCAGGCCGAACGCCTCGCTGCCGTTTCGATTGAAAATTTGGGACTTAAAAAGTTTGCGATTTTGTTTCCGAATGATCCCTATGGAACCGAGTTCGCGAATTTCTTCTGGGATGCCGTTCGCATTCGGGGCGGCACGGTAACGGCCGCTCAACCTTACGACCCTAAGGAAACTGACTTCCGGGGCCACGTTCAACGAATGGTCGGAAATTACTATATTGAAGATCGGGCAGATGAATATCGCCTTCGCTATCGCCAGTATCTCGACAAAAATCCGAAACGATCGGTTCGCCAAGGCTCTGCGTCGCCAGAAGAAATCCTTCCTCCGATCGTCGATTTCGACGCTTTGTTTATTCCCGACAGCGCCCGCGCTGCAGGACAAATTGCGCCGATGCTTGCTTACAACGATGTCGAAAACGTACGACTGCTTGGAACAAATCTTTGGAACAATGCCTCGTTCGTCAGCCGCGGTCAGAAGTTCGTAGAGAACGCGATCATCGTTGACGGACTTTATACTGGCGATCGTTCTTTTAAAGCCTCTGAATTCGTACGCGCTTTCAAGGAAGTTTTCGGCGAAGAGCCTGGGATGATCGAAGCGCAGGCTTACGACTCGGGACTTTTGCTTCGACAACTGATTGCCGGTGGCGCCACATCGCGAATTGAACTGCAGGAAAAGCTGACAAGTGTGAAAGCGTTTCCCGGCGCCTTCGGGAATCTCGACATGAGTGCCAATCGCGAACTGCAAAGACCGATCAGCGTTTTGACTGTTAAGGAAGCGAAGCTCGTACCCTTCGAAAACACTCCACAGTAGGCTCTATTGCCTCTAGATCTTCGGCCGCGTGTGTTTCGCGGCCTGGTCTAGTGATCGGCAAGTGTCTACATAGACGACAGTCCAGGGTCCTCAATAGTGTCCATAAGAAAATCCAATGTGGATTTCTCGTTAGCCGCCTAACCGGTTCGGTGTCTTTTTCCGTCTTACGAGCCAGCAAGGTCACAAAGCAAGACCTTGGATGGGCGAGAGGGAGGAATTATGGAAAAGACAATGACGAAGGGTTTAAGCGATCAGTTCATTCGGGAGTGTCGGACAAGACTTGTAGAGATGAAGTCCGAACTTCTCAATCGCGCGAGAAATGCGATGCGAGAATTTGAAAGTCGCGATCGTGGCGGCGGCGATGAAGCCGACATGACAATGGCGCTTCTTGCTGAAAACGATTTTCTAAGCGACCAAGAGCGAACAAAAACGCGTCTCTTGGAGATCGAAAGCGCACTTGCGAGAATCGAACGCGGCACCTACGGCGTCTGTGAAGAAACAGATGAGCCCATCGAAATCGAACGCCTGCGTGCCCTCCCCTGGACTCGCCTTTCTATTGAGGGTGCCGAAATTCGCGAAGCTTTAAGCCGTCGCTACGTGCGATAGGCCCCCTCCTCCCTTATCTGACTCGACTGTTCGACAATGACAGATTTCATGACAGATTCTGTCGGCGCACTTTCAAGCACGAGGCTTCGAAAGTCCGACACCTCGACCGCTTGGCTAGCAAGGATGCGACGCCAACGGTCACAAGAAACCGAAAATCACTAATCTCCACAGGAAGATGCCGAGTTGGGTGGCATAACGCGCGACAAACCTCTTTTTTTTGACAACAACTTTTAGACTCCTTAGAAGCTGTCACAACCTGTTGCGAGTGGGGTCGTGATAGGTGTTCAGATGCTTTTTATTTCAGCAGGGGAGTCTATGCGCACACGTGAACTCAATTCATTTAAGTCGCTGCTACTCGAGCAACGCTCGGATCTCATCAACAAGATTCAAAGCTTCCGAAGCGAAACGCTCGCACCTGTTGGCGAACGCGGCGATGAAGGCGATCGAGCGACTTCGGAATTAGATCTCTCTCGCGCCGTTCGCGATCAAGAACGCATCAACATGCTATTGCCGAAAATCGACCGCGCTCTTCACCGCATTACTCAAGGCTCATACGGTCTCTGTGAAACTTGCGAAGAGCCAATCGGCATTCCACGCCTCAAGGCACGTCCCGTCGCCACTCTCTGCATCGCCTGCAAAGAGGAACAAGAACAAACAGAACGTATCTTCGCCTAGGATTCGCCTAAGAAAGGTCTTTCCGGGCAACTGCACGGAAAGCAGAGAAGGCCCGCAGGCCCTTGGCGGGGCCCTCCTGCGGAGGGTCGCCAAGACGAAGCGACATACCTATCTTTCCGCGCTACTGCACGGAAAGCAGCGCAGGCCAGAGGCCGAAGCGACATATCTAGAAATCTAGCGGAACGCTGAGGTT
>JAXMMN010000855.1:0-3965 GCA_034366485.1 Bdellovibrionales bacterium | reverse complement strand
TTGGAGTTGGGCGAAGGCCAGGGGCCTTGATGTTGCTGTTGAGAATTTCGATCAAGAGCAATCGGACGAAGTTTTTTCTGCAAAACACCGAACTCCAGAAAATGGCTTTGAAGTGTTTGGTTTCGATGACGGCTTTGAATGTTCTTTGAATCCGCCGGGTATTCAAATGTCGGGTCTTTATGGATTTGATCAGCTTGGTGAGTTCATTGACGATCTTGATTCCATCATCAAGAAGCCGCAAGACGACTGGGTCTATCTTTGGTCCGATTTGCATGGTGTTGAACGTCAGAAAATGCGTCCACATGTCGATGCTATCAAAGCCGAGCGAAACTAGCGGGATGCGCGGTGCCGAGGCTGAGCATGCTTGCTGCACTCTCCCGTTCTCATGCGCGGTCAATATCAATCTATTTTAGGGCGACTTGCTTTTGCAGCGGCTTTTGTCACTTGCTTAAGCTTAGTTGCCAATTCAGGGCACGCGTCCACCCCAAAAGCGTCCACATTATCTTGGCATGAAATTCTAGGCGATCAAAAGGACCTCGCTTCGACAGGCCTCCTCTCGGTTGATCAATCGAGAAAGGCAGAAGTCGTCGCTGTCTTTTTGCACGGACTTTACGGAAGTAAAACTCAGTTTGAGTCTTATTCATTGCGCTTAATGGATTACGGAATTCCTTCCGTCAGATTGACCTTGCCTGGTCACGATCACGATGCTGATCGATCCGAAACAGTCACAGTCACTGATTGGCGGAATCGAGTGCGAGAGGTCATCGACCTCGTCCGCCCACACGCAAAGCATTTGATTCTTGTCGGGCAGAGCACGGGTGGTGCGCTAGCATTGATCGAGGCAAGCGAACGCACAAGCGTCGATGCGCTTTGGCTAATTGAACCAGCACTTCGTGTAAGGCCACTGGCAGGAGTCGGCTCTTGCGTGATGTCGTCCATCACGTCGGACATGAGAAATTTCAAACTCCTCGGCTCTCTCGTCGGACAAGTCTACAACGAACATACACCCAAGATCTCACCCAAGATGGGGTGTTTGGTAGACCCCATCTGGCGTTCGCACATTGGTTTTGATGATGCAAATCCAGCCTACTCGATGCGCGATTTTATCCAGCGCTCACGTGCTGCTATAGAGGGTTTGCCTCTTCGTGTATTTTTGCAAAACACGCGTGGCGATCGCCTTGTCGATGCAGACGTTCTGTTTGCGTTAAAGGATTTGTCCAACGTGACGTACAAGGAAACTGGTAAGAAGGTTCACGGTGACATCGTGCTCTCTAATCTTGATTTGAACGACGATATTGATTCGATGTTGTATGCGACCTCGAGCCAAAACGATTTGATTCGTAAAGTGCTAGCCGGCCGTTTGTTAAGTAAAATTCAATTCTACGGCGCAGCTCAAGGGCGTGAAGCTGACTTGAGCAACAATTTGGAGAGGTGGGACGCTGACGAGATCGTCGAGAAGTCTTACCCTTGTAAACAATATGTCGAAGAAGCACGACGCCTGAACGCGACCCGCGACATTCACCCGCAGTTCAAAGTCTGCATGGGTTCGATTGGTCGAGACTGGTAGCTTTTTTCGGCAGGTTAGGCGGAGATTGTTTTTGCAGTGTCCGAGGACGACGTGCCTCGATTGCGCTCGATGGATTTCGGCTTCCAATCACGCGACCACTTTTCCACGCTGACTTGTCCATCATTGATATGGATGAAGGGAGTTCCCATCAGCCAGCTGCCGCTATTGTAGTAGCGACTTCCCGTTTCAAGCAGAACTTCGCCAGCATGGTGAGTGTGTCCGAAAACAATTGAATCGAATCCGCGCTCTGAAAGTTCGAGTGCTGCCTCACGAAACGCCGGATGTTCACCGGGAATGTGTGTCAGAGGAACGCCTTCGATCGCGGCGGCCAAACTTTTTAAGTCTTTTTTGCCCCAGAGGTACCGCGATTTGAATTTTTCAAAAGCGATCCATACTTTGTAGAGACTTGGGTTGAGCTGAAGCATGAGTCCGGCGGCCCACGTTAGGAATTCGTAGAGTTCTGGATTGTTCACAAACGAAGGATCGTAGAGGTGTCCATGCTCGACACGAATGCGTTTTCCGCCCGATTTTACATTTAAGAAGGGCGCCATTTTAAAACCGCCCCAGTCGTTCAAGAAGTTCTCAAGAACGATGTCGTGATTGCCAATCACGTAGTACAGACTGCGTCCACTCGCGGTGTAGCTTTTCAGCGCGTGAAAGACCTCTGGAACATCTTTGGCAATTCGCGTGAATGACACTTGCGCGATTTCAAATCCGTCGCCGTTGATCGCGATGTCATAGCCGTTCACAGCCGCCCAATTGAGGAACTCAACCGTCGGTCGCTTCGCCTTGGAAAATGGATTTCCAAGGTGGAGATCGGAAATGATCAGAAGTTTGTCCGAATAGATATCCGTGATCACAGTTTAGAATCCACTGGCGGAGTGCCATCGCTTTGATTGTTGTCGAACTCGGCACCTTGAATGATTTGTCGAACATTGTCAGGCGTTGCCGTGCCTTGATTGAGGGCCGCCATGAGCGCCTCATTGGTCAATCGAATTCGGCGTGATAGCGACTGCATGATTTCAAAGGCAAAAGTCGGATCACGGCGAATCTTCAAAAGAAATCCACCGGGTTGGATGGCAAGAAGTTTCACGTGATCGACAGCCCGTGCGGTCGCACTTCTTGGAAGTGATTCGAGGAGCGACATTTCGCCTAAGAACTCGCCGCGAGTGATGCGGGCGAGTTTGATTTCGCCGCGAGATGAAACTTTCACCACCTCGACAGTGCCTTCAAGCACGACGAACATTTCACGACTGTCTTCGCCCTCGTTGAAAACGGTTTCGCCCGGCTCGAAGGAGCGAACGGAATCGGATGTGAACTTTTCTTGGAGAGTGATTGCGCCCATGATGTCCTCATCGGTTTTCGAACTTCGCGTTGTATGAATTTTTCGGCTAGTTTGATCAGTTTCTCGAGTGATTGGGCCTCTAACTAGCCGTGCTGTTTGCTTAACAAATGAGCTGCTTGCGACGCGTCAAATCGGCATGGGGATGAGAGGAACAGCTCTTCGACCTAGACAATTCAGTTATCTATACGTTAGTCGTGCGGGGTCCCATAATCTCACTCTTGAGGAGTCATAACCTATGCGCGAAATTAGTCAGCGTTGCGGGCACACCCTTGCTTTAATCTTGGGCGTTGCTTTCACGATCTTAACTGGCAATTCGGCCTTTGCGTCCGAAGCCAATCTTGTCATGCCAAACCTGGCGATCCCGTTCAACATCATGGGAACGGAAGTCCTTGGCACACACATTCTCTATTCCGGCTTGATCGTCGGAGCATTGGGACTGGTGTTCGGTCTGATCGAATACGGTCGAATCAAGGCCTTGAAAGCGCATCAGCTTATGCTGGATGTTTCGGCTTTGATTTATGACACGTGCAAAACTTATTTGCTTCAGCAAGGGAAGTTCCTTCTTCTCCTCGAGCTCTTCATCGGCGCATGTATCGTTTATTACTTTGGCGTGCTTCAGCACTTCGAACCAAGCAAAGTCATGCTAATTTTGTTCTGGTCGATCCTCGGCATCTTGGGCTCGTTTGCAGTTGCTTGGTTCGGAATCCGAATCAACACCTTCGCAAACTCGCGCACGGCCTTCGCTTCGCTTGAAGGCAAAGCTTACTCGGTTATGGACATCCCACTTCGCGCAGGTATGGCGATTGGTGTTGTCTTGATCTGTACTGAAATCTTGCTGATGCTTGCGATCCTCTTGTTTGTTGACGCAGCTAGCGCAGGTGCTTGCTTCATCGGTTTTGCGATCGGTGAATCGCTAGGTGCTTCGGCGCTTCGCATTTGCGGCGGGATCTTCACGAAGATTGCCGATATTGCTTCGGACTTGATGAAAATCGTCTTCAACATTAAAGAAGACGACGCTCGTAACCCAGGTGTTATCGCGGATTGCGTTGGTGA
>JAXMMN010000854.1:0-2645 GCA_034366485.1 Bdellovibrionales bacterium | reverse complement strand
ATCGGTCGTTGCGAAGCACAAGGCACAAAAGTCGATCGCGAACTTTACAGCGCTGGCTGGCAGCGAGGACTTCTTGAGTATTGTACGCCCGAAAGAGGCTTCGATGCCGGAAGATCAGGACAAGACTATCAGGGAATTTGTCCTTCGCATGTTGAAGCAGCTTTTCTTAAGCGCTTCAAAGTCGGTGCGGAAATCGCAGCGCTCGACAGGAAAAACGCAGAAATCGAAAGCCAGGTCGATGCAAAACTTCGCCAGCTTGAGTCCCTCGGCAAACAGAACTCAGATGTGCCGCCGACGGTTTTGTCGGATGCGTTGAAGTCAGACGGACAAAAGGAACGACAGAAAGAACTCCAACAAGAACTTCAGCGGCTTCGCGATCTTCGCGCGAGAAATGATCTTGAGATCAGAGACCTCGAATCTTCTTCAAACTAAGCGCTTCATAAGATCAGCAGGATTGTCGAGCGTTCGCAGCACATAGTGCGCCTCAAGAAGTCTGCGCTCTTCGTCATTCAGCGTTCCCGAAATTCCGGCTCGGTCTCGCGCGGAGGAAACAGCTTGAAACGCAATCGCGGCAGCCACAGAAATATTGTAGCTTTGAACGAAACCCCGCATCGGTAAGATCACCGTCTGGTCCGCCAGCTTTTGCATTTCTGGCGAGATCCCATCTTTTTCGTTTCCGAAAACGAGAGCGATTGGCGCAGTGAGGTCCATACTCTCTAGCGGCATAGCTTTGGCATCCAAATGTGTCGCAAGCACTTTGTAGCCTCGCGCTTTCAAGTGCTCGATGGCGACTTCTGTTTCGCGAAACCGAACAACGTCCAGCCATTTATCCGCACCCGCAGTCACACGATTGGCCTCTTTGAATCGGTCACCCGGTTCGATCAAATGAATATTCTGAAAGCCCATTGCCTCAGCCGAGCGCATGACGGCCGACGTGTTGCCTCGGTCATAAATGTTTTCAAGCACGGCCGAAACATCACACGTTCTACTTGCAACGACTTTCTGAATTTTGGCCCAGCGTTCTGGAGTCAAGCGGGGCGCAAGATGCTGAAGAATCTGTGCAGCCGTATAGGAAGATCCGGTTCCGCCATAGGGAGCCATGTCGATCGGATCGGCATGCACAAAACGTTTCGCCACTTTCGCTGAATTCACTTTTCGCTTCCCCAAACTCGCAAGGCCGTTTCCGTCACCCATTTTCGTCCGCGATCGGTCGCGATTCCAACGGCTAATTTCGGCATTTCAATCACTCGCACTTCCTGACCGTGGCGCAAAATGACCTGTCGATCACTTTCACCCGGTCCGAGGCTATAGACTTCGAAGGTGTCGGCTTTGGCCTTCGTCGACTCAACCAAAGATTGAAACCAATCTGGCCGTGAGGCCACGAGATAAACCACATCCTGCAAAAAGGCACTCAGCAAACTGCTGTCTCCGCTGGCAGAGCTTCTGGCGCGAACCTTTTCCAAAACGCGGCGATGAAACTCTCCCTGTGTCAGCGTATCAACGATGGCAATCTTACGGCCCTGAGTTTCTTTGCGAATCACTTGCGCCAGAAACCCATCGGCGACGTCCTCTTGATCGGAATTTACATAGAATTCGGCAAACTTTTTTCGAATGGTCAGCAGCGCCTCGCCTGCCATCGTTTGTTGATTTGGCTGGGACCAAATTTTTACTTCCACGTAAGGCGCGTGTGCCCGGTATCCGACTTCAAGTCTTGGTAGACGGTGCTTCGCAGAAACAGAAGTCAAAACCTCTTCCACCGCAAAGGCCAGCGCCCCCTCCCCGATTCCCATCGTCCGCAAAATCGAAAGTTTGCGAGGGGCGATCTTTCGTTTTTCGACAAGCGCTTTCACCACTTGCTGAAGTCCCGCGTTCCAGATGGATTCAATTTCCGGCGGCGGGCCCGGCAGGCAGACCAAAAGGCAACCCGGTGTTTGAATGTAAAACCCGTAGGCCGTGCCGTGATGGTTTTTTAAAAGCGATGTCCCTGCGGGAAAAAAACACTGCTGCTTTTGATTCTCAGTGATCGGCGAACCGCGACTTTTTAATCGCTCCTCGGCCCAGGCCCACGCCTCTGCACTCCAAACCAAAGGTTGGTGTAGAAAATCGGCGACACAATCCCGAGTAAAGTCGTCGCTGGTCGGGCCAAGGCCACCTGTCACAAACAAAACATCTGCATGAGCAGATAAATCTTTTAGACCGCGAAGGATCTTTTCACGATCATCCGGAACGGCTCGATGTTCGACAATCTCGGCTGAGAATTCCAACATTCTTTCCGAGAGCCATTGCGAATTCCGGTCGAGAATTTGCCCATCGGTGATCTCGGTTCCAACAGCCAACGTGGCGACAGTTAAAGTCATGATTTTCCGAATTTCTCATGAATCACTTTTCGCCGATACTTAAAAATCGTGTCGACATCCCGCACGACTTTCCAGCCCGCGGCCACACTGCCCAATATTCCCATTGGCAGCCGATAGTGAACTCGGTCGCGAAGCAGCGTGCCGCCAGCCATCGGCAAAAAATCATGAGTGTGATGCCACAAAGAATAGGGTCCCTTTAGCTGGGTATCGACAAATCTTTTTCCCGGTACCCAGTCCTCGATTCTGGTCTGCCAGCTAAACGGAACTCCATTCAAGCTGAGGCGATAG
>JAXMMN010000853.1:0-1215 GCA_034366485.1 Bdellovibrionales bacterium | reverse complement strand
AAAGGCGATTGAAAATTACCGGCGGGTTTCGCAATCGACCAGTTACGATCGGCGCTGTGAAACTAAGCGCTGGCTGGTGACAGCCCATACAAGACATCGACTGATCTCGCGAGAGACGCGTATCAGAAAAGAGTTTTTCACCCAAAGCGATTCGGTCTTCGGTCAACGGACTATCAGTTGGAATTTGTGGCTTCAGTGTTGCCAGTTCAGGCGGCAGCGGAAACGGAACCGCTTCAAGCTTAACGGCGGATTCGTTTTTGGACTGCAGAGTTGGTGACGACTTGAAGGTACTTGAGGCGTTACAGCCGACCAGAACAAAGACGCTAAGAGCAATCAGCGAGGTCCATAGATTTGACCTCGCCTTCCTTTTTGGCATTTAGTACGCGTCCGAAACCGATGCCGACTTAACGGCTGGCTTTGCGTTTGGGAGACTGCTCTTCTGCCAGTCTTTTAGATCAACCTTCTTACCAATGTAACCGAACTTGATGAGCTCATCTTGGAAGCGACCGAGCGCCTCATAGACCTTCATTTCGCCCGAACCAGTCTGGATCATTGAATCAACGCGGTAAAGTTGGAAGTCACCCATCAACGACGCACTCTTCGCGAGGACGACTTTAGAAACGCCGTAGGAGTGAACCTTTTCTCCAGCCGACTTGGCAAATTCCTCGGTGACCGTCGCAAGAAGTGTGGGATCGTCTGCCAGGGCCTTGTTACCTTTTTCAATTGCATCCACCAATGCAGAGATCGCTTTCGGATTCTTCTTTGAAAAATCGGCGTTCGCCAAAAGGACTGTGTGTGGAACTGGAACTTTCAAATATTTCTCGATGATGTTTTCATCAATCACCTTCACGCTGCCTTCAGACAACAAAATTGCCATGGCCGGATTGTAGATGATAGCGGCGTCGATTTCGCCCTCTCTCATCTGACGAACACGCTCAAAAGGATTCGACGAAACAACCGTCACGTCTTTCGAAGACATGCCTGCTTCTTTCAACATCGCATCTAGCGCAACTCGCGACATGACCGGGCCAAGAGCAATTCGCTTACCCTTTAGATCTTTGATCGTCTTGACGTTCGAGTTTTTAGGAACGATCAAATTCGTGTCATAACCATGGCCGTATCGCGAAAAAAGAAGTGGTTCGAATTTTTTCGGATCGACGCCCGATTGTAAAACAGCATCGCTCAGTGCAACTGCCACGTCGCAAGGGCGATCCT
>JAXMMN010000852.1:0-3662 GCA_034366485.1 Bdellovibrionales bacterium | reverse complement strand
AGGCCCTTCCTAATGAAAGTTTCGGGCCGTCCCAGATCGAAATGGTTCGATCTGACGCAAATCGTCTGACGGGAGACTGGCACCTGTCCAAAAATTGATGAGCACATGCCTCAAGTTTAGACATAGGTTTGATCTATTCCTGCTAGCTGAGGCCTAAATGCTTGATTTTATGGTTTCATCAGGTATTTTAGGCCCCTCGTCTGTAAGGCCCCTTGTTTCTATTTACGGAGTCACTATGCCAACGCCCAAGAAACGGACTACACGCTCGAAGCGCGACATGCGTCGCTCGCACGATTTCGCAGTCCCAAAAACGACTAATAAATGCGCGAACTGCGGATCGCTAAAACTTCCTCACACTGTTTGCAGCTCATGCGGCTACTACAAAGGTGAAGAAGTCGTCGTTGCAAAAAACTAGGTCTTAAACTGTTTTGTTTATGACGTAGCGCTCGAGAAAACCTCCTCGCCAAACTGGCCGGGAGGGTTTTCTACGTCTATAGAGCTAGGGCTCTATTTTTACCAGCACATCGCCACGGGGCGATGATCAATCAAAAACACATCGCCACGGGGCGATGTGAATTGCAGCGCAAGTCGCTTTATAAAGAGCGTTCAAGGTTCACCAAAGGACGTCGATTTATGTCAACCACTGCTACTGATCCCTCCACTGTCTCGACAGCGAAAATTCGTCACGCTGTTGGAAAGCCGGCAGAGACACCGTACTACACGCGAATCAGCGGTACTGGCTCGTATCTCCCTGAAAAAGTACTGTCCAACAGTGATCTCGAAAAAATGGTCGAAACAAATGATGCGTGGATCGTCGAACGCACGGGCATCAAGCGACGGCACATCGCCGCCGAAGGACAGTTCACAAGTGATATCGGATTGATTGCGGCCCAGCGCGCCCTGGAGGCTTCAAACCTCACTGCGCAGGATATCGATATGATCATCTTCTGCACGGTCAGCGGCGACCAGCCTACACCCTCCACGGCGTGTGTGCTTCAACACAAACTTGGTGCGCGCAACGTGATGAGCTTTGATTTAAACGCGGCTTGTTCAGGTTTCGTTTACGGTCTTGGTATTGCCGACCAGTTTATTCGCACCGGACTTTACAAGCATGTGTTAGTTGTCGGCGCAGAAGTTCTCCATCCCTTTGTGAATTACAAAGATCGAGAAACCTGCATTCTCTTCGGGGACGGAGCGGGCGCGGTGATCGCTAGCCGAGCTGAACCAAAGGCCGATTCAAAGATCTACAGCATGCACATGCGTGCCGATGGAAGTCTTGGCGAACTTTTCATGTTGAAAGCTGGCGGTTCGGCCATTCCAATGAGCGTCGAAGCCATCGAGAGTGGACTCAATTACTTGTCCATGAAAGGCCGCGAGATTTTCAAACATGCCGTTCGTACGATGTCGGATGTTTGCCAAGAAGCACTTGATGCCAATGGCATGGTGATGGATCAAATTCAGTGGCTGATTCCGCACCAAGCTAACTTGCGAATCATAGATGCCGTTGGAAAACATTTTGGAATTCCAAGCGAGAAAGTCGTCGTCAACGTGCACGAAACTGGAAACACGAGCGCGGCAACCGTCCCAATCGCATTTGATGAAGCGGTTCGCGATGGTCGCATCAAGCGTGGCGATAATGTTCTCCTGACGGCTTTCGGGTCTGGCCTCACGTCGGGAAGCTTGCTCTTAAAATTCTAATTTTGGAGTTGTGATTATGAGTCAGTCGCAAGCATGGGGAGCCTTGTTTCCTGGACAAGGCAGTCAAAGCATCGGCATGGGAAAATTCCTGTTTGAAGAATTTCAAACTGCCCGTCTTCTTTTTGAAGAAGCCAGCGAGCGTCTAAAAACGGACATGAAAAAGCTCTGCTTCGAAGGCCCCGAGGCGGAGCTCCAGCTGACAGAAAACACACAGCCAGCTTTGCTATTAGTCTCAACGGCGACACAAAGAGTGATTCACGAAGTTATGGATTTAAAAATCTCAGCGTCGTGTGGACATTCGGTTGGAGAATACGCAGCTCTCGTGCACGCCGGTGTTTTGCCGTTTTCCGATGCGATTGCCGCTGTTCGCGAGCGCGGACGTGCGATGCAAAGAGCCGTACCGGTCGGCGAAGGGGCGATGTGTGCAGTTCTCGGTATGGCCGATGAAATGGTGCGACGCCTTTGCAAGGAAGTTGAAAATGTATCAGGTGAAAAACCGCTTGAGCCTGCTAATTTTAATTGTCCGGGCCAGGTCGTTGTCAGTGGTTCGGCGAAAGCCGTCGACTGGATGCGCGCCAATGCCAAATCAGAATGGATCGCAGAAAAGCTGGGACCTGAAGCCGGTAAACCGAAATTTATTCCGCTCTCCGTGTCGGCCCCATTTCACTGTCAATTGATGAAGCCTGCTGAAGTTGAAATGCGCTCGGTTCTTGAGAAGATCACATTTTCCACGCCGAAATTTGCTGTCGTGCAAAATTTGAATGCAAAGTCTTCGAACGACGCGAACGAAATTCGTGAACGTTTAATCGGCCAGATTTCTGGTGCGGTGCTGTGGACTCAGTGCCAAGAAGAAATGCTTCATCGCGGTATTGCAAAATACGTCGAGTGCGGAAGCGGCAAAGTTCTTCAGGGCCTCGCCAAAAAAATCGCTGGTGAACGCGCCCAGGTCTTTGGCTTGAATTCAATTGCAGATCTCAAGGCTCTAGAGACGGCCCTTACTTAAGGATTCCAATGTCAGGAGACAAAATGTCGGTTCAATCGATGACAACTTCACCGCTAGCACCTACGGCAAAACGCCTACTGGGAAAACGAATCGTTGTGACGGGTTCTTCACGGGGTATCGGCGCAGGGATCGCGTCCTGGATTGCGCAAGAAGGCGCGCAGGTGATTGTCACCTACTCTTCGAATGAGGCATCCGCACAAGCGGTTGTGAAGTCGCTGGTGGGAACGGGGCATCTGTGTCTTCCGCTGAATGTGGCGGATGAGGCCTCTGTCGATGCGTTTTTCTCCAAAGTGGCCGAAACGGGCCCACTTCACGGTCTTGTCAACAACGCCGGAATTGAAAAAGATCAGCTTATTTTGCGCATGAAGGCCGAGGAATTTGATGCTGTGATCGGCACCAATCTACGCGGCTCATTTCTCTGTACGCGAACCGCGATAAAAATGATGTTTAAAGCGAAGGTTCCGGGCGCCATTGTGAATATAACGTCGGTCATCGGCGAAATGGGAAATCCCGGGCAAAGTAATTACGCGGCTTCAAAGGCTGGCGTCGAAGCGATGTCCAAATCGTTGGCAAAAGAGGTGGCTTCACGTGGAATTCGCCTCAATTGTGTGGCGCCAGGGTTCATCGACACCGATATGACCAAAAAAATGACGGACGATCAGAAAGCAAAGATTTTGTCGGGTGTTCCGCTAGGGGCAATGGGAACAACGGAAGATATCGCGGCCGCGACCGCATTTTTGCTTAGCGATGAGGCGCGTTATATTACAGGTCAAACCTTGAGTGTTAATGGTGGACTTTATATCTAAGACTTGTTTGATTCCTAACGCTCGGTGCGGAATGATGCGACCCCGTGCCACTGATTTTAAAACTGATTTGAAGTTTAAAAAAATGAAAATCGACTCCCAGGAGGTGTCTCAATGGTAGCAACAGTACAACCTAAAGTTCGTGAAGTAATCGCCGA
>JAXMMN010000851.1:0-1283 GCA_034366485.1 Bdellovibrionales bacterium | reverse complement strand
GTAATTCCAAAAGTAGAAAGGCGATCGGGTTTTCGTGTTTCTAGGATTTTTTCGCGGGCTTCGGTCCGAATGTTTTTTGCTGATTTTATTTAATGAACGAAGACTCGATTGAATCGAGTTTCCTATTAACGGAGGCATAATGCCCACTCAGACTACGGGTGTTCCAGTTACAGCGTCGAACTTACGCGTGCGTAAGAGCTTCGCTAAAAACAAACAGGTCATCGATATTCCGAACCTGATCGAACTTCAAAAGAGTTCGTACGAAGGTTTTCTCCAAAAGGATGTCGATCCAGATCGTCGCGGCGAAGCCGGTCTTAACGGAGTTTTCAAATCGGTATTCCCGATTTCGGACTTCAACAATACGGCAAGTCTCGAATTCGTTTCTTACACGCTCGAGCCGCCTAAGTATGACGTCGATGAATGTCGTCAGCGTGGAATGACTTTCGCTGCAGGCATGAAGGTGACACTTCGCCTCGTGGTTTTCGATGTTGATGAACAATCGGAAACTCGCTCGATTCGTGACATGAAAGAACAAGAAGTTTACCTCGGCGACATCCCATTGATGACTGCCAACGGTTCTTTCATTATCAGCGGAACAGAGCGCGTTGTCGTTTCTCAGTTACACCGTTCTCCAGGTGTGTTCTTCGATCACGACGGTGGTAAGAACAACGCCAGCGGTAAATTGATTTACTCGGCCCGCGTAATTCCATACCGCGGATCATGGTTGATCTCGAATTCGATCAAAAAGATTTGATCTATGTTCGAATCGATCGTCGCCGTAAATTCCCAGTTACAATTTTGTTGAAGGCGCTTGGCTACAGCATCGAGCAACTTCTTGAGTATTTCTACGATCTCGACAAAGTCGTCGCTCGCAAAGGAAAGCTCTTCCGTGAAATCGACATCGAGCGTATGTCAGGTCAGCGTGCGCTGGTCGATATCATCGAGCCAAAGTCGGGCGAAGTTCTTGTAAAACAAGGTCGTCGTATCACGCGTGCCGTTGTGAAGCGCGTTCGCGATCTTGACCTCAAAGAAATCGAAATTTCGATGGATGATCTCGAGGGCAAAGTCATCGCTCGTCCGATCATCGACGAATCGACGGGTGAAATCATCGCGGATGCCAACCAAGAAATGACGAAGGCGATCATGGAACGCTCGATTGCTTCTGGCATCGAAGAATTCCGCTTGATCTTCTTTGACGGTCTTTCGGTAGGTCCATACCTCCGCAACACTTTGTTGGTCGACAAGATCACAACAAAAGAAGAAGCGCTTCTCGAGATTTACAA
>JAXMMN010000850.1:0-1716 GCA_034366485.1 Bdellovibrionales bacterium | reverse complement strand
TGCAGCCCTCACGCTGCCGCTTTATAAAAAGCGACTGCCGGCTGGCAGTTAGAAAGCGGCCGTGTCGGGTCACGGGAGATGAATAACGAACGCGTCGGGTCGCGTTTAAGGTACTTCAATTTCCAGGATATCTTTCAGGCGAGTGATCAGGACTTTTCTCAAGGCGTGATGGCATCAGTTCTCGCAGTATTTAATTTAGAGATGAGAAATCATCCTAATTCACGAATCATTTTGATTTGTGATGAGACGCCATTTTTTATCGAAAAGTGCTTTTCACTATTTAAGCTATCAACCGCAAATGTGAGAAAGTTTGGCGGATCAGTAATCTTAGTCGCCCAAGCTTCAAAGCATTTAGTTATCGATAATGATACGAGCCTCATCGACAACTCCTTTAATAGAATTCTATTTTCAGTCGACGGTGATCTAGAACGTTTTCAAGAGCGATTTAAGTTGCGAGAAAAGGACATGGACTACGTCTTAAGCCTTACTTTCAAAAACAAAGAGTACTCTGAATTTCTCTT
Organism: Bdellovibrionales bacterium; assembly: GCA_034366485.1. Classification (GTDB taxonomy): domain Bacteria; phylum Bdellovibrionota; class Bdellovibrionia; order Bdellovibrionales; family JAMPXM01. The sequence continues at coordinate 1,195 of JAXMMN010000850.1, read as the reverse complement.
TCAAGAGGGCGAATTGGCGCGAATCATGCGACTTGCGCTGTCACGAAAAGAATATTGGAGAGTCACATCTTCACAGAGCGATATTCTGAAGCTCCAAAGTCTTTTAGCTGCAGTACCAGGACTTAAGACAGAGGACGCGATAAGCGTGCTTGGCTTCGGAGAAAATCATTGAATATCTAGTCGATAATTCGATATTCAACTAATTGATCATCCTCAAAGTGAACCTCTAAAAGGTGCTCGCAGACATTTTCTTCAATAACAAAATGAAAAATTGCGACCGATCTATTCCCATCAGATTCAAATCTAAATGGGAGATCTATTTCAAATCCCGCTGACAGCAAATCAGCTAAAACAACATCAGGAGAGCTTTGAGCAAACTTAAATGAATTCAGCTTCTTCAAAATTTCCTGTCGTTTTTTCTTTAATGAATCACTTCGTCCTATCGACATTCTACCTGAACCTGCGCAGAGTGCTTTGTTACCTTCATCCCTTTTTGCTCATAGCAATTGCTTCCAGTACAGTTGAATGTTGATCCTGCCTGGGAACTGCGTGAGTTTCCATCAACTCCTTGAATGACTGCTTCCTTGCCCTTTTCGCCACAAAGCTCTTTTGCTCGTCTAACGGCAAACTCTTGGACCGTGGACTCTCTCGTATATCCGTTTCCTCTGAAAGTAACTAAATAGCGGTTTTGACCGAGATCTAGATCTCGATATCCGCCCGTGCGGCCCTCGGGCTTGTACGATGTTGAACAGGAAACCAACACAAACGAAACGAATGTAAGTACTGAAGCTCGTAATGTCATTTCGTGCCCCCCGATGTAATGCCAAATCTTAATTAAAATTTGGGCTAATTTCTCCTCGAATCCGGGCGAGACCGACGTTGGTCTTAGGAAAACCAAAATTTTGTCCGAATGGGCACTCGAAAAAGCCAATTAGTTTCCGAGTTCCGAATGTTGATTCTCTCTAGATAGCCGAAATCAATTCTAACAAATGCCACACTTCTCGCACCTCTCTTTCGTAAGAGGTGCCGAGAGCATGAATACCGCAAAAATAATTCGAAACAGTTTATCTGCTCTTCTGGCATTTCAGATCACGCCTAAGGCCGTGAAGCGGGTCATTTGCATCTTAAGTCTTTTTGCTTCGCAAAAAGCGATCGCATTCGATCCCTTCACCATCGCTTCTGGCGCTCAGGCGGT
>JAXMMN010000849.1:0-2509 GCA_034366485.1 Bdellovibrionales bacterium | reverse complement strand
GTTTATCGTTTTGTTCAAGAACACATTCGCACTCTCGAGGAGCTGGCTTTGCCAGAATCGCTTCGCTTCCTGGCGGACAACGTTCGAGGCCTTGTGCTCGTCACCGGACCAACTGGTTCCGGGAAATCCACGACTCTGGCTGCACTCATCACTCACATCAACAACACGCGCAAAGAACACATCATCACAATCGAAGATCCGATTGAATATGTGCACAAAGGAAAAAACTGTCTCATCAATCAACGTGAAATTGGCCCGCACACAAAGTCGTTTCACGACGCCCTCCGCGCAGCCTTGCGAGAAGATCCTGATGTAATCATGGTTGGAGAGATGCGCGACTATAAAACCATGTCGCTTGCCCTGACCGCTGCAGAAACTGGGCACTTGGTGTTTGCAACTTTACATACAAACAATGCGGCGAAATCCATCGATCGAATCGTTGATTCGTTTCCTCCAGAACAGCAGCCACAAATTCGCGTCATGCTTTCGGAGAGTCTTTTAGGTGTTGTTGCGCAAACACTGCTTCCACGTACTGATATGGCCGGCATGGTGCCAGCGCTTGAAGTGATGATTGCGATTCCCTCAATTCGAAATTTGATTCGCGAAAACAAGACGTTCCAGATTCCGTCCATCATGCAAACCAACGCGCGACACGGCATGATGACCTACGAGACTTCCGTCAAGCTGCTACTAAACAGCGGTATCATTTCACAAGCCACCGCGGCCAATTTCATGCAACAAGCGAGCGCCTGATTGAATAGGCGAGCGCCTGATTGAATAGGTCGTCGCCCCCCGCTCGACTTTCGTCGCTTCAGACTCGAGCGGAACCCCAATTATGCCGAAACTAAAGTCGATATGTCGCGTTCAAACTCTGATCAAAATCAAGACGGTCTCGATCGATGGTTTGTCCAAATCAAGGGACAAATCGTAGGTCCGATGCCTGGCGACAAGGTCCTCGCTCGAATTATCTCTGACGAGCTGACCGTCATGTCGCGGATTTCTCAAGATCGAAAAAACTGGAAAGCCATCTGCAACGTTTCTTTCTTTGAAGAATTGGTCAACAGCCGCATTCGTGCTTACACCGGAAAAACAGAAGTCGTTGGTCAAATGGGCCCCGGTAACGATGACGACACGCCGTTTGAATCAAGTGAAGTCAACTTCAACGCATTACAAACGGATGCCGTCGAAGGTATCTCTGAACAACTTGATCACGCTCGGCAGCTTGAAGAGCTTACTGCGAACATCCAAAAGCTGAATGCGATAAAAAAAGAGATCCTTTTAAAACGCAAAACTGTCGTGATCGAGAGTGATCGGCAGGACGACGAAGAACATCCGGACGATCAAAACGTATTCATATCGAAGCCCGCAAAGAAGTTCTCTTTCAAGGATTTGATGAGTGGAAATGTTCGCCATCGCAAAATCGCAGTTGCTAGCGCAGTGATTTTGTTTGGTGGCCTTTTCGGAACCATCGGATATTCCAAATATCAAGACCATCAAGAACAAGTTGCACTTGAAGCGAAGCAGAAAGCTGACGCCGAAGCTGCCTCAAAGGGCGAATACGATAAAGCTTCCGCTTCCAAAGGCGGCGAATCAGTAAATAAAAATGCAACGGCTGAAGAACTTTTGGCGCAAGCAGAAACATATCTCAAAGAAAAAAACCATAGCGCTGGCCAGATCGCGATCAAGCAGGCGCTCACGATGACTCTCGACAGTTCAAACCGAGCGCGGGCTCACGCAATCTCGGCCGCAATATCTGTGGCAATTGGCGATTTGGATCAAGCGGCAGTTCAATACACAGAATCACTTCAACATGTCGAACTTTACGGAACGCTACATGGTTTTGGAATTCTCAATATTCGGCGAGGTAACTATGAAGAGGCCGAACGATTTTTCTTAAAGGCCCTTCTGCTTCCGTATTCTCACGACTCTGACCGCACGATCACGCTTGTCCACTTGTTCGAAACGGCGGTTGCTCTCGATAAAAAAACGATCGCCTCAAAGGCCGCAACAGGATCCGTAGATCCAGCCCCAACCATGATAAAAACAACGGCCGCATTACCGTTAATTATCGAAGCACTCACAACAGCGAAAGCTGGAAGAGACAGACTTCTTCTTGCAAAGGCCATGGGACACTACTACCTAGGAAACAAAGATCAGTTTCAATCTTCCGCGATCGAACTCATTGACGAGCCGGTGGATTTCAAGACAGCTAGTCCGAGCTTAAAAGGGATCGATTCAGATCTCGATGACGACCTTGCTCAATGGCAGCATCTCGTTAGACACTGCGCGACCGTCTACAATCAGCCGCCCATCAGCGGGTTCGGAGCGGCGTTTTACGCTGCATGCTTATCAAGAAGCCACAGCGCAACTCAGGCCCTGCCGTTTGCAAAATACGCCTTTACCGTGAACAGTAAAGATCCTCTCTTTGGATCCCTTTACGCTTCGATGCTGCTTGCGAATGGCGAAATCGACGCAGCTGAAAAGGTCTTCAACGACAATCCGAGCTTCG
>JAXMMN010000848.1:0-2261 GCA_034366485.1 Bdellovibrionales bacterium | reverse complement strand
GCGCCAAACGGCGAGTAGCTGGTGTCGCCAGAACTCGCGCATCCGTCACAGGAGGATACACGTCAGCGCCGCCAGAAGTTTGCACAGCCGCCGTTTTTGCTGCCGGTGCAGACGCCATCATGGCCGCTGGTTGGGTAGCTGCAGCCGCAGGTTGACTTGCTGCTGGCTTCGTTGCCGTCGGTGCGGAGACCGTGGCCGCGCCATCGGTTTCGACAACCAACATGACAGCTCCGACTTCAATCACGTCGCCTTCTTTTTTCTGGATCTCTTTTACAATGCCGGCGATGGGAGAAGGAACTTCCACAGTCGCTTTATCAGTCATCATTTCCGCAACTGGTTGGTCGGGAGAAATTTTGTCGCCGACTTTTACCAACCACTTTACCAATTCGCCTTCGGTGACGCCTTCGCCTAACTCTGGAAGCTGAACATTCTTTGTCGCCATAAATCCCCCGTTAAAAAACAAATTCGATTTAAAATTTTTAAACTAAAACTACCGATTCGCTTGTTCGGCAGCTTTGCTCTTCAGCAAGCCCTTCATAAAGAACTCACCCGCTCGATAAGAACTGCGAACCAACGGTCCACTTGCCACGTACAAGAAGCCCATATCTTCCGCGATCGTTTGCCATTCGGCAAACTCCTCGGGAGACACGAAGCGTTCAACTTTTAAATGGCGCTTTGTCGGCTGAAGGTACTGCCCAAATGTGACGACATCACAACCGACCGAACGCAAATCGCGCAACGTCTGAATGACTTCTTCTCGCTCTTCGCCAAGTCCCATCATTATCGACGACTTCGTGTAGCGCGTTGGATCAAGCTGCTTCACCGTTTCCAAGACACCCATGGTCTGCCGGTAGCCCGCTCGCGGATCGCGAACTTTTCTGGTTAGGCGCTCAACGGTTTCGATGTTTTGAGCAAAGACATGTGGTGCTGCGACCACGATTTTTTCGATCAAAGACCGATTGCCTTTAAAGTCGGGAGTCAAAACTTCGACAATCAACTTCGGATCGCCGGCTCGAATCGTCCGAATCGTTCGCGCAAAGTGTTCTGCTCCCTCGTCTGGCAAATCATCGCGATCGACCGACGTGATCACCACGTACTCTAGGCCCATTTTCGCAATGGCGAAGCCGACCTTTTCGGGCTCGTCGTTGTCGATGCGTCCCCGCGGATTGCCGGTCTTTACCGCGCAAAAGCGACAGCCTCGTGTGCAGACCTCTCCCATCAACATGAACGTCGCTGTACCACCGCCCCAGCATTCGCCGATATTTGGGCAGCGAGCCTCTTGGCAAACGGTCGCAAGGTTTAAGGACTTCAACATGTCCTTGATGCGCGTGTAGTTTTCGCCGCCTGGTGCACGCACTTTCAACCAAGACGGTTTTCGCATTTCCTGAGTCTGTGATTCTGACATGCCGAATGTCTTAGCGTCGCAGGCTCACGTTGTCTACGGTGGCGGCCCGAAACGGGTGGTAACTTCATTGTTTGGCAGGTAGGAGTTTAAACAATCGTTACGCGGCCTTGCTGTGCCGCGCAACATACGGCGCCCGAAGGCCGCCCCAACGATGGGCCGACCTCTATTTTACCGTTTTCAGATGTCGGTCGATGACATATTTGAAGCTCGCCGCCGAAGCAGCGCCACGAACCGGGACGCCATTAATGAGGTACGCCGGCGTTCCGGTGAATCCAAATTTGCGAGCTTCATCCTGATCTTTTTCAATCAATGCGGTGATCGCAGAAGATTCCGCTAACTTTTTCATTTCCGTGTAATCAAAACCAAGCGACTTGATCATTGTCGCGAGTTCCTGATCGACCCGACGATTGTACTTCACCATCAATTCTTCGCGTGTTTTTGCTTGGCGCTCGACTTCGTTTGGCATGAACGTCGACTGCTTTTCAAACAATTGAGCTTTGAATTCCAAAGCCTTCTTCGGATTCTTCGTCGCAATTGCCTCAAAAAACTGTGACATCTTTCGCGCCTGCGGATGCAAGCGATCGATGGGGTGATGTTTCAACAGAACGCGCAGTTTGTCGCCATATTCGGCCTTCACCTGCTGAACGGTTTCATGTCCTTGCGCACAGAAACCGCATTGGAAATCAGAGTATTCAACAATCGTGATTGGCGCCGATTTCAATCCGTCCATGACACGGTTTTCGTCAATCGCCGGCTGCACGACGTTGCCAAAACCATCATCCAGTTGCTTCGATTCTTTTTGGAGACGAGCAAGATCTGATACTTCGTTGACCACGTCGAGAAACTTCAGCGGGTC
>JAXMMN010000847.1:0-2482 GCA_034366485.1 Bdellovibrionales bacterium | reverse complement strand
CGAAAAGTGAATTGGTATTCGACGTTGGCCCCATTCGAGGAAAACGATCATTCCAATTACGACAACCATCATCGCAATTAAAACCAATGCGACAAGGCCGTTCATTTCTTTGTTCGACACCATCTGGAAAAGGTTAACTGCGCCAGAGGGAATTCCCGCCGCGATCCCCGAGAAGATGATGAGCGACGTACCGTCACCAAATCCCCGTTCAGAAATCTGCTCGCCCAACCACATGATAAAGCAAGTGCCCGCAGTTAGCGTGAGAACGGTCATGACTTGAAACGGAAGAAAACCGACGGTCGACGACAACACGAGAGGCTTGCCTTCGAAATTCGAATTCATCAGCCAGGAGCTGATAGCGAAGCCTTGGACAATCGCCAAGACCACAGTGCCATATCGAGTGTACTGAGTGATTTTACGTCGTCCAGGCTCGCCTTCTTTTTTCATTTGCTCCAGCGCCGGAACAACCGACGTCAAAAGTTGAAAAATGATCGAGCTTGAGATGTAAGGCATAATTCCAAGCGCAAAAATCGAGAACTGATTAAGCGCTCCACCGGTAAACGTATTGAAGAGGCCTAAGATTCCACCTTGGTTTTCGAAGAACTGGAACACAGTCTTCCCATCGATTCCAGGTGTTGGGACATGCACGCCCAATCGATAAATTGCGAGCATCGCAAGCGAAAATAGAATTCGCTTTTTAAGATCCGAGCCACCGCCGACATTTTCTGAAGAAGCCACTAAACACCTCGGAATTGACGAAGCCCCCGGGAACACCGGAGGCTTGATATAAGCTGAACTCTAATTTCGCTAACAAAGGGGTACTTGCGCAACTAGCTTCGTAACCATCATTGCGCTGCGAAACCCAACTCAGAGACTAGGCGCGAGCCGCTTTCTCCGCTTTCGGAGCTTTTGCTACTTTTGCCGCGATCACTTCAGTCTTACCACCGGCTTTTTCGATGAGCTCTTTCGCTTTTGCGCTAAATTTGTGCGCTTTTACGTTGAGCGGTTTCGAAAGTGTGCCTGTGCCAAGAATCTTGACGAGACCAGTGTGAACAAGGCCCGCTTTTTTCAAAGTAGCTGGAGTTACATCGCCCGAGAGCTTTGCTAAGTCCTTCAAGTTCACGACTTCGTACTCAGTGCGGAAGTCTTTGTTATTAAAGCCCGATTTTGGAGTACGTCGCATCAAAGGAGTTTGACCACCTTCGAAGCCCCACCGTACACGGCCACCAGCGCGAGCTTTTTGCCCTTTGTGACCTTTACCTGCCGTACCGCCCTGACCAGTTGCGTGACCACGACCACGACGTTTTGTTACGCCCGTCGATCCACGCTTTGGCATCAAATGCGAAAGAATGCTCATAAATACTCCTTACTTCTCAACCTGAACGTCCAACATGTGCTGAACCTTCATGATTTGACCGCGCATCGCCGGATTGTCAGCGACGACCACCGCCTGATGACGATGACGAAGTCCCAAACAGCGAATGGTTTCGCGCTGAGTTACAGTGCAACCAATCAAGCTTCGCTTCAGTGTGATTTTAAATTTTTTAGCCATTTGTTACCTCGTCCACATGCTTACTTACAGACTGCTAAATTTCTTATCGCTATTCTGCTCGAACAGCTTCGCTTCGAAGCTGAGCCAAACCGTCAAGCGTAGCTCGAACTGCGTTGTTCGCGTTTCGCGTTCCAACACATTTCGTCAGAATGTCTTTTACACCAACTGATTCAAGAACTGCGCGAACTGCACCACCGGCGATCACGCCAGTACCTGGAGCCGCTGGACGCATGACAACTTTCGCTGCCCCAAACGTTCCAACAACTTCATGAGCAATCGTACGTCCGTCTATAAGAGGAACCTTGCGGAAACTCTTCTTCGCGCCACGACTTGCTTTGCCAATCGCTTCAGGAACTTCACCAGCTTTACCAGTTCCAAATCCAACTTCGCCAGTTTGGTTTCCTACAACCACAAGTGCTGCGAATGAAAAGCGCTTACCGCCCTTTACAACCTTCGCAACACGTTTGATCGCGACCACTCGCTCCTCAAATTCAGATCCGCCATCTCTTCTATCGTTTGATTCCACGCATAGCTCCTAAATCTTAGAATTCGAGTCCGCCCTCACGAGCGGCATCAGCAAGGGCCTTCACACGACCATGGTACAAGTAACCATTGCGGTCGAAGACAACCTGTTTAATGTTTTTTCCAACTGCTCGTTTGGCCACTTCTTTGCCAATCGCCGAACATGCATCTTTGTTCGCGCCCTTAACACCATCAGTGTCAAGAGTCGAAGCCGAAACAAGAGTCTGCCCTGTCGAATCATCGATGACCTGAGCATACACGTGCTTAGTGCTTCGGAAAATGCAGAGACGTGGACGCTCACTAGAGCCAGTCACTCTCTTGCGGATTTTCAGCTTCTTTTTCTCACGAGCAACTGCTTTAGTTGCCGTATGTTTTGAAGTACGAATTCTCACAATTCACCCACCTTAC
>JAXMMN010000846.1:0-3947 GCA_034366485.1 Bdellovibrionales bacterium | reverse complement strand
TAACGGCGTCGCTTCCAATGAAAGTTCAAGGTTACGACGGAAGTGAAATCTCTGAAGGCACTCCAGTTTACTTTGGTCTCGAGCGCCTAGCGAAAGACGGGGCGATGGCTCCTGTCGGCGCCTGGGGCGGAGACACAATGGGCCCAGGCGGAGCCGTCAACCAGTTCAATGATAAACTGATCGATCGCGGTGTTCGTGGCGTGAAGGCACGAAAGCCAAAAAAACTTCCTAAACAAGATCCGATCGCAGAGAAGGGTCCACACGGCGAAGGCGTGACGCCAAAAGATAGCGCGAGTGTCGACGGGCAGTGGGCCGATCGATCTTCGGGATTTCTCTCTTCTCCGACGTGCACGATGCGATCACAGGATTCATTCCGAACAACCTCGGAATTCGGTCGTCGCCGTCAGTTTGTAACGAAAAATGGTGAGCTTGCTTCGAGAAACCATCTTGGTCTTGATGTCGCCGGTCGAACCGGTACGCCGATCCTTGCCGCTGCGGCTGGCTGCGTGAAGGTGCGACAAATTCACATGAACCGAAAGTCAGGCTATGGCTTGTCTTTAGAGCTTTCTCATCCAAATGGAATTTCGACGCAATACTCGCACATGCACGGCTTTTCGCCCGCACTTCGCGAGTTCATTCGAACGGCGAAACGAAACGATGAGTTTTGCGTCAAGCGCGGCGAACAACTTGGAACTGTCGGACAAACAGGGAACTGTTCTGGTCCGCATCTTCACTTTGGTGTGAAAGAAAATGGTCAACCCATCGACCCGCGAAAACACTTGCGCGCACAATCGAACGGCGACTTTTCAAAACATTGCGAAACTGTCATAGCGGAAAACGACGCCTTGCACGCACTCGACGATCAAGCCTACGCAGATGCAGCAGCTCGCATGACCGGTGGGCAACAGGTTGCACAGAGCCGAACGGCTCAGTAAGCCAGAGCCGAACGGCTCAGTAAGCCAGCTTATCTGCGCCGTAAAACCAGCCCGTGCCCGTCGGCATGGGCGTCTTCAATTGTTTCAAACAAAGACTCACGCCGAAGTTCCGTTCCGACGTTCATTTGGCAGTCAGCAGATGTCAGCGTGATCTCCCAATTCGCTCGGCGAGTGTTTTCGTCAGTTAAAATATCAAAGGCTGCATCGAGATTCCGGCCGAAGGGCGCAGCCGTGCTGCCCGGGGTGCTTTTCGGCCAGAGCTCGGCCTCGATCCAGTCATAGAAATCATCTTCCGTTGTCTCGCACGTAAACTCGAAAGTCGCGCGGGGGGCAGCGTGCACTGGCTGCACGACCGCAAACGAGAGCCAAAGTGGAGCGATCAACAGAAGAGCCAATCTGATCAAAGTAGGCTGTTGTTTCAAATGGACAATCATAACGACCCCGCAAGTGAGTAGAATTTCTCCGCTCACGGGTACCTAGTCGGTGGTTCCAAGTCAAATGAAGACGAGCGAATGCAAACAGCGGGTCGGTTGTTGCCTGCATTGTCGGAATGTGTTCCCAATGGGCCCAACTAAGGAGGCTCCTATGAAGAAAACTTGTTTCGGCCGATCTTTTTCGGCAGTCGTGCTTGCAGCGATATTGCCTTTAACAACAATGCTCGCGATGGACGACGCGTTTGCCGTGCCGGTTCTCGAGCTGGACTGCCGAATTGATAACAGTGTTATGAGCTCTGTCCCGCGAAAAGTGAACCTTCGTGACGGTATGATCGAGACCATCGATTGTCAGTCTCATGCGACCTGCAAGAAATCGATTTATGAAGTGACGATGAACTATAACAGTCTCTATGAGTACGTCATTGTTACGGTCAATGACTTGGAAACGAAGAAAACCATCAGCACCGAGCACACGCTAAATCCCAACAAAACAGGGGACTCACTGAACAATGCCACGCTGATGTTTGGTTACGGCGACACCGTGACATCTATGAACGATGTGCCAGAGCTCGATAAAAAAGGGCGTTTTTTTAGAATTCAGTGCGATCGTTTAAACTAACAAGATCCACTTCAACATACGCACGGCAAAACAACTTGTTTCGCCGTGACGTTGTTTTCTAGGCGTGGGCTGCGGCGGTTGTTCTAACCGCCGTTTTTGCTTTTGGAACTTCGCCGCGAATTCGATCTTCAAAGGCCGTAAGTGCGGCTTTCGCACCTTCGCCCATCGCAATAATGATTTGCTTGTAGGGAGCGGTCGTCACATCGCCGGCCGCGTAAATTCCCGGAACATTGGTTCGGCCTTTTTCATCGACGACGATTTCGCCAAATTTCGAAAGCTCAACGACGCCCTTCAGGAAGCCGCTATTCGGTAGAAGTCCAATTTGAACAAACACGCCATCGACCGCGAAGGTCTTTTTCGACATGTCGGTGCGATCTGTATAATGAAGTTCAACGATCTTTTGCCCGTCGCCTTTCAGTTCCGTTGTTTGCGCCTGAGTAATGACCGAGGTGTTCGGCATCGAGTTCAATTTATCGACAAGAACCTGGTCGGCACGAAGTTTTTCGCCGTACTCAAGCACGACAACGCTGCCGGCAATCCCAGCGAGATCTATGGCTGCTTCGACGCCAGAGTTTCCGCCGCCGATGACCGCAATCTTTTTATCTTTGTAGAAGGGGCCATCGCAATGTGGGCAATAAGCGACGCCTCGGCCGATATAGTCTTTTTCGCCCGGAACACCCAGTTCACGCCACTTGGCGCCAGTCGTGATGATGATGGCTTCAGAACTTAAAGTTTCGCCACCTTCGAGGGTGATAGTTCTATCGGTGCCCACCGCCTTCACGCGGCGACGATCGAAAATCGTCACTGGATAAGAGGCGAGGTGTTTGGCCATGTCTTCAGAAAGTTTTGGGCCTTCGGTGTAAATAACAGAGACGAGGTTTTCGATCCCTTTTGTGTCTTGCACTTGGCCGCCCATGCGTTCTGCGAGAAGGGCCGTCTTTAAACCTTTTCGTACGCTATAGATTGCCGAAGAAACACCTGCAGGACCTCCGCCGATCACGACCACATCAAAATGGCCGAGGTCTTTCGGTGCAACTTGTGCTGCTTGATCTGCGCCGAAAGTTTCTTCGACTTTCGTGAGTAAATCTAAAAAGTGAATGCGACCCGAGTGAATCATTTTGTCGCCGACCACGATACTTGGGACCCCTTGAATCCCAAGCTTGTCGATTTCGTCGTGCGCGTAGGCGCCGTCGATGACTTCGTGTTCGAAATTTCCATGGAGAAGTGCCATTTGATTCAAAGCCTGAACCACTTCTGGGCAATTCTCACACGTGAGAGACATGAAGGTTTTAATTTTCACTGGCCCGCGGACGGCCTGAATGCGGGCGCTGAGCCCGTCGTCTGGCATTTTCCCTTTGCCGTCAGCGTTCAGAATTCCAAGAACAAGAGAAGTGAATTCGTGACCGCCGGGAATGCCTTTGAAGCGGATTCCGGTAGGAACGAGAGACTTGGTTGTTTTGTCAGTGTGAAGAATTTCGAAGCCCGGCGCGCCGGCGGTTTTTCCCGACGGCCGAGCTTCAATCAGCGAGGAAGTTTCAGCGAGATCCGTGAGCATCGAAACCAGTTCAGGTTGGTTTTCGTTTGTCGAGTCGTCGTAGACGAGTGCTACTTTCGATTCGAGTTTAGAGAAAACTCCGCGAAGCTGTTCTTTCATCTCTTGATCTAACATCTGAAACCTCTCTTTTTGAATAAGTTGACCTTCTAACGTCGCCTGCGACGGTTAGATTTTTCCAACGAGGTCGAGACCTGGCTTGAGTGTCTTTTCGCCTGGACGCCATTTCGCTGGGCAAACTTGACCTGGGTTTGAAGCGACATACTGAGCCGCTTGAACTTTGCGAACGAGCTCGTCAGCGTTGCGGCCGATGCCGTTGTCGTTCACTTCAGCCAATTTGATCTTTCCATCGGGATCGATCAAGAAAGTGCCGCGGTAAGCGAGACCTTCTTCTTCGATGTGTACAC
>JAXMMN010000845.1:0-2716 GCA_034366485.1 Bdellovibrionales bacterium | reverse complement strand
TTTGCCGAACCCAAAGAGACGGGTGGCTTTATTTATTAGGCCAACGTCATCTTTTACTTCATGGAGTGCATCGTTTGCATACTGACCAAGCTTTTCAAGTGAGGCATCGCTAATTTGTCCGTTCCTTTGAATCGTTTGGTCTTCAAGTAGCGCGTGATAGTAGGTGTGTGGCACCGAGATCTTATTTTTTGTAAACTTCTTTTGAAGAAACGCGAGTTTCGCATCGAGGTCGAGATTTCTAAATAGACCTTCCTCGCTTACTGGTTTTCCGGAAGCGGCCAATGCTGCGCGAAGCTGCAAAAGTGCCTTTTCGTTGATGCCAGAAAACTTGCCACTTTCAAACTGAGCGTGAAGAACATCGCGGGAAGCTTGATTCCCCGCTAAGACCTTTTCAAGCGTATCGCTGTTGACGTATTGAAACGAAATTGGATTTCTAATCAAGAGCTCGGCGTCTTGTTCTGCGATTCGACTGAGTGTCGCTGTCAAAGAACTTGTTACGAAGGGTGAAGTCGTCGCCCAGCGAAGCCCTTCGTTGGAAACTAGCATGTCCACCCAGGCCCGTGGAGGCGCACGATCGGGGTAGAAGTGGTTTAAGAACTGAAGACGTTTTGGAATTTCCATGTAGGTGAAAATATGTTGTTCGTTAAAATCCACGCCTGCGGCTCTGAAACCCATAAGGACCGGTCCGACATCTTGGCCAATGGGTAAATCAAGGTACTTACTTTTTAGTTGTTCGGTGAAGTGTTGAACTAATTTTGGATTCTTCTGCAAGAGCGATACGAGGTTTTCAATTGAAAGCAGGTGATACGCCCTAGCTGACTCGACTAAAATATCTGGTCGTTTTTGGATGAGCGGCAGAAGATGGCGTTCGACCGTTTTCAGTTCGTCAGGTTTCAATTGAAACGACGTTTGTTTGACGTTCTCATCATTAAGGAGTGCGTTGAGAGTCGCCTCTGGCGCAGAACCGGCGGGATAAACTTCATCGAGGAAGCTGAGTTTCTGTTGCGTCGTAAGATTTGCAAACATCTTCGACTCATCGATTTCGAACCCTAGCTTTCGCGCTGTCGATACGATGGTGCCGAAGTGGTTTCCAGGTAGATCTGCATATTGATCCGATTTAAACTTTTCGGCGTAGTACTGCTGTAGGTCTTTACTCTTCGAGATCGCTCGTTCCAAAGTGCGTTTTGAAACAAGACCTTGCAGCCTCGGCTCTTGAACCAGGATCGCCGCATTTTTAGCGACTTCCTTTTCGGCGCGTTGAGTAAGGTGTACTTCAAGGACTTCGGCGGCGCGGGGATAGTCCTTGAGAGCCTTAAGGTCTTTCAGCAAGCTACTCAACGGAAGTCGATCGACATTGAATGGTTGAAACTTAACACCTTCTCGGCGTTTGACAGCCCACCAACCAGACGAGGAATAGCGAACAGCGAGAGGTGGATCTAAAAAAAGCACGTCGTTTGTTGTAATGCCAAGCTGTTCAAGCTTTTTCAGAGTTTTCTGATTTGTAAGATCAAGTGTCGGCATACCCTTTGGAATACGGACTTCGATTAAGCTTCCCTTACCATCTCCGCGAATAAACTGTGCCGAGCTTGTTATGTTCTCGGCATAGTAGACTCCGCGACCGCCAGCAAAATGTGCTTCGTCGATCGTCATTGTCATGAAGTAGTTGAATAGCTTTTCGTTGTACTCGCCGGCGGCAAGCAAGTTGTTGCCGGAAGTTTCCGATTGCCAGCGATAAAAGTTCCGCGGCTCTTTTGCTTTTTCCGCCACAGACATGATGCGTTTGATTTTTTCTTCGCGAGTTAAGTCGGAAGCGCCTGCTTGAAATGAAAATGCCGTAACGAGAAACAAAAGAAGAGTGCTTGCGATGACTCGGAGAAGCTTCATAAATCAAGCTCCCCAGATTCGATTTTCAATGTTCGAATCATCTGCTGCCGCACGTATTCGACAGCTTCGTCAATCGGCATTTCAAGATCCCGCTCGTTCGGGCGAGCCGGATGGGGAAGACCCATGCGATTGTACAAAAGATCAGCGACCAGACGCACGGTGCGGCCGTTTCCGTCCAAAAACGGATGAGCACTGAGAAGGTCGCGCTGCATGACCACGACTGCTCGAACTTTCTCGTCCACCGACTTTGCTTTTTCGATGGTCTTATTCGTTCGTTCAATAATCTCTTTGACCGCCGATTCGACCTTTGCTGCATCGACGTACCGAAACTCTGCACGAATTTTTCCGTCTGGTTCTTTTGTCACCGATCCCGGCACAAGTGAGAGATTTGGATTGTTGGAGAGTCCGTTAAATTCATTTTCCGTCATGTAGCGACGGCCATTCGAATCGGTTTGATTTCCGTGGTGCGCCAATTGGTCAATCGGATCGCTTCGAAGCTCACCCACGAGAGTGCGATGATCGGTACCGGAAACAGATTCATCTTTGTAGGCTCTTTTTAAAAGCGCGCGGAATTCCTCTTTCGTGATTTCGCCATCGCGAAGACGTTTTGCAATTCGTCGGCCTTCAAAACCTCGAAATGCCATGTTGGCACAAGATCGTTTGTGCATTTCCTTTAGTAGGTCCAGCGAAAGCGGCGCGCCAAAGGCATCGGCATTGACGTAGGCGACGCCGCCGTACCAATCGTTTTGGGCCTTCATGAGATCATGGATGGGAATTGGCCCGTCCTCGCTTGGAATTGAGAACTTGTTCCAGAGGCCCGATGCTCCGAAGG
>JAXMMN010000844.1:0-1446 GCA_034366485.1 Bdellovibrionales bacterium | reverse complement strand
AGGGGGCTGTTCCCGCTGGAATGCTGACCAAGCTTTTTTTAAAACGGCTCTGTTCGCTAGCGGCTGAAGATCGCGACACTCGGAAGCTGGCAGAGGCTTGGATTGAGGATCAAGAAAAGTCCTTTGCCCTCGTGATTCCAGAAATTAAACAAATTCAAACGTCGCATGGCCAGAAGAAGGTAGATTTCAATTTTACCGATGCTGACGACAAGACTCTGAGCGAGTTCTATTTGTCTCTCAAAACGAGAGAACTGCCGATCCGTGTGAAATTCGATCTCTATCACATTTCGGCTATCGCTCGTCCGATGGAGTACTGGGCCGGTGAATTGAGAAAAGACGCAGGAAAGAAGCCAGTTCAATTGCCTCGACTTCCGTTAAGTGGCTTCGCAGGAACCTACAAGCAAGGCTGGACGGCGGGCTTTTCTGGTTATGCGGCTGCCTTGCCAAAGGACCTCTTCAACCTTTCTAGACGGCTTCCCATTTGGCAGGGGTCGGCTTTCAAGCGAACGGTAACGGCAACAGTCATTGGTTACCGCGAAACGGGCGTCATCCCGGTTCCGGTCATTGTGTTGGATGCCGAAGTTAAAATGTAGATGACGGGTGCCGAAGTGAAGAGTAATTAATTGTTATGAAAAACAATGGCAGGTTTAATTTGAAAAGTGTTACTCGGGCTTTTGCGACTTTGATTTTGGTATTTTGCGGATTAGCGTTTTCAAATCCGAGCATGGCGACAGAGCAGCTTAAAGTCGTCCCGAACGACAAAGTCTGCATGGTCACCAACATGCTATTTCCGAGGACGCAAATCCCAGTTTCTCACGCTGGAAAGACCTATTACGGTTGCTGTGAAAACTGTAAGAAAACTCTCTCTGAGGACGCGGCCTCGCGAATGGCTGTGGATCCGGTTTCAGGGAAGTCCGTTGACAAGGCCACCGCCGTGATCGCGGCGAGAGAAGACGGGACCGTCGTTTATTTTGAAAGTAAAAAAACGTTCGAGTCGTACACCGGCAGTTCAAGCAGCGGTAAGTCGAAAAAGAAGTCGTCCAACTAGAATTGTTGAATGTCGTGAAGAAAAAAATCCTACTTATTCCTATTGGCGGTACAATAGCAGCCAAGGTTCCTGAGCGAACTTCTCCGTTGTACGTCTCAGGCGAAGCGGGAATCGAAGCGACCATCGCTAGTCTGACGGATTTAAGCTCCGTAGTTGAAATTGAAACTCAGAGACTGTTCGTAGATCGTCAAGAGATCAGCTGTCATAGCAGCTCACTTACGCAGTCGGCACTGCTGCAATTAAGCAGCATGGTCAGTGAAGCTCTAGGGCGATCCGAGATCGCCGGAGTCATCGTCACTCAAGGAACGGATACGTTGGAAGAAACGGCGTTCCTTCTTCAATTGACAGTTCAAAGCAGTAAACCGGTTGTGTTGACTGGCGCAATGAGACCGTTGGCC
>JAXMMN010000843.1:0-1317 GCA_034366485.1 Bdellovibrionales bacterium | reverse complement strand
GTAAGTGGACAATTTAGATTCGATGGCGCGCTTCAGTGCGAAACTCCACGCGAGCCACTGCGATGAAGAAGCAAGTTCAGGAAGTGAAAGACCGATGTACTTCGTGAATAGCTCGTGCACGGTCTCGATGGCACCTGCGTGCTCAACATAGGCACCTAAGCGAGAGTCCCAAGCGACCGTGAAATCCCGCAGCCGATAGCGATGTGCAATATCTTTTAGATCGTGCCCCGAGAGCGCTTGACCTGCGAGTGCGTCGGCCAAGTCATCTGGATTTCCGGCAAGTTGATAAGCGCATCCATCAAAGCCGACGATCACCCCACGTTCCGAGTGAACAATCCAAACTTCCTTTTGCCCCTCACTAGCCTGATTTCTTTCCTGAAGTTTCAATTTGAGGTCCGAAATTTCAAGACGGGATTCTGTCCAGTAAGGTCCTGGCTGTAGTGGCGAACCCGTCGTTGCAACATTTGTCGTTGCAACATTTGACGATGCAACAGGGATGCTGGCCGCTGAAGCGGTGGAAACATCCGCAGAGCTCGTACCAGCTTCGGTATTGCCGAACAGCTGTTTTGCCAAACTCTTAAAACCCAACTCTTCGAACATTGGTAAGACTTGATCGCGTTCGATCGGCTTTAGTTTTAGCTCATCGAGCGCAAAGGGAATCGCGACATCTTGTACGATCGTCACTAGCTTTTTGGACAAGATCGCTTCGTCGCGACTGACCTCTAACTTTTTTCGGGTTCCCTCTGGAACCACAGTGGCAAGATTCGCATAGATATCTTCGATGGAAGAAAACTGCGACAAAAGCTTTTGCGCGCCTTTTGGTCCGATGCCAGCAACTCCGGCGATGTTGTCGGACGAATCTCCAACAAGCGCCAAATAGTCGATCATCTTTTCAGGCGGGACTCCCCACTTTTCAAGTGCGGCTGCCGAATCGTACCGAACGTCTTTCATCGTGTCGTAAAGTGTGACACCCGGCTGGATCATCTGTGCGAAGTCCTTGTCACCGCTGACGATCACAACATCAAGGCCCTCTTTGAGGCCTCGATTGGCAAGAGTTCCGATCAAGTCATCAGCTTCGAATCCAAGTTTGTCGTAGCACTTCACACCGAGTGCTTCTGAAAGCTTTCGAAACCAGGGCATCTGAGGTTCAAGATCTTCCGGCATTTCTGTTCGATTTGCTTTATAGCGAACATCCATTTCCTTACGAAAGCTGGGTTCGGGTCGATCAAAGCAAAATGCGATGTAGTCTGGACGAATTTCCCGCATCAACTTGATGGTCATGGTGAGAAAGCCGTAAATCGCATTCACTGGTAAACC
>JAXMMN010000842.1:0-1836 GCA_034366485.1 Bdellovibrionales bacterium | reverse complement strand
CAATATCAACTGACGGGCGGAATTGCGACAAAAGCTCTTCATGTACTTGAAGCCAGCGAAACGGTGACACTTTCGCGAGACCAATCACGGAAAGTGGACCGTCTTTTAGTTAGCAGGACCGGGTTTCGAGACGAAAAATCGTTTCAGTGGTCAGAGTCTCGGGTTGTTTCGATCGCCGAGGCGCCGTTTGTTTTTGAACACGCGTGGGACCAATTGCGCCGAGCAAGTTCTCAGAACACAAAGACAGCGGTGACAATTGAGTTTCACGACGGAACAAAAATTCGCAAGATTGCGGTCCTAAGATCTGCCACTATGAATTCTGAAGCGGACGTGTATCTGCTTCGCGAAGGGGCGATTCTTGAAAAGCGCAGCCTCGTTCTTGGCTTTCAGGGAAATCGACTGTTGATGTTTGGAATCGATGTTCCTGTTATTGGCCCTGTGAAGTTTGCTCTTGATGAACGGTAAGCTTCGCAGATTTTGACTTTCCTAAATCGAGATAAACTTCTGCCGTCGCAGCTCCCACTTCTGGGTGCCGGAAGTGCACATCGAAAACATCTCGATATCTGGAAGTCTTGCCAATTGTGGCGCCGGTCTCGACATTAACGACGATCATTCTTGCCGCGATTTGGTCATCAAGTGACGCAATGAAGCTGGCGACCTGACGACCAGAAACATACGCGATGATTGGCGACTCTGGATGGGTGCGAAGTGCTCGAGCTACTTCGGATCGCAACGAAGGCTTTAAGTGAAAGCTTTTTATTTTATGGCCGATAGCCTTTTTTCGGAACGAGTTCAGAAAGTCCAATCGCGAGGAAAGAACTAGAACCGGATCGTTCGAGTAACGAATTCGTTCAAAGTCTACTGCCTCAGCGGGTCGACGCTCTCTCCGATTTCGAATTGCCGCCCGCAAAACAGCATTTCCAAGATCGACAAAATCACGGTGCAGAAGGTTTTTCTTAAGGTCGTCGTTCGACGACAATCGGAGCGATGGTGGTATATAGGCACGTTTGACAGCTGCGATGCGGCCGAGGGCTTCTTCAACACGTGAACGTTTAAGTCGACCGGTTTGAAGGGCCTCTTCGATTGCCGAAAGTACCTCGCGTTGAATTTTTCGGCTCCATGCGATCATGACCATATCGGCGCCGGCTTCGATCGCGCGAACGGCGCGAAGCCCGACATCTTTTTCCGTGGCAGCTCCCGCCATTTCAATATCGTCAGTCATGATGAGCGCTTGTTTTGAAACTTGTTGTCTGAAAATGCCCTCAATGATCGGTTTTGAAAACGTTGCTGGCGCGGCCGATGGATCAATCTTCGGAAAACTCACGTGAGCAAGCATCGCTCCCCAGGGGCGCCGCAACGATTTGGCGAGTGCGTAGTAGGGAACGAGGTCTCTTGCGGCTAGGCGTTCAAACGAAGAGTCATTCCGCGCGGCCACGACGTGTGAATCTCCGGAGGCGTCGCCGTGCCCCGGGAAGTGTTTTGCAATTGGGAGTACACCCATATCCTGAAGACCATTGGCGACAGCCGTGGTCATTGTTGAAACACGGTTGGGATCATCGCCAAAAGTACGTGTGCCTAAAAACGTATCTGTTTCTGGATTCGAGACGTCGACGACGGGCGCGAGGTTGACGTTGATTCCTAGCGCCTTCAAAAGTCGGCCCGTTGCGACGCCGGACTTTTTTGCGACCGATACGTCTCTGGTCAAAGCGATTGCAAGAGCCGAAGGAAGCGTCGGCGTGTGCCGAATACGAATAACATTTCCGCCCTCTTGATCGATCGCGATCAGAAGGGGCGATTGTGAAACTCTCATCGACAAGTTCTGGGCCGCGTGATTAA
>JAXMMN010000841.1:0-1192 GCA_034366485.1 Bdellovibrionales bacterium | reverse complement strand
TCAGTCGAATCGCAAACAAGGTGTTGGCTGTCGCGTCGGCGGTCCTCAAAAACTCACGCCCCTCACTTTCTGAGGATGGCGTGTACTCTTGGCTCACCAACGCATACGCGAGATCGGCAAAACCGTTTATGTAAGGAGCGGCAGTTTTTTCGTTGAAAATGGACGCTTCATTAAGATCCGACCTCACCTTTGCTACAGTCAGGCGTACATCCTCATAACTCGACGGCTCTCGACTTGACCCCGATTGGCCATGTCGGAAAGTTGAATATGCCGAAACAGCAAAAAATATGGCGAAAACAATCACTCCGCTTGCTATTCTGAACATGTCTTTATTATCCAAGAGCCTTTGAAAGGACGATAGCGCGATTGAATAACAAGCCATCAGCAGAGACTTTGTACCAGAACCTCGAGGAGAAGCTTAGACCCTGGGGCTGGACCAAGGATTGGACAGACGTATTTAAAAATTGGTCGGCCTCGGCAGAGGAGGCGCTGCATGGTCAGCCAGCACGTATTCTCGCGGAACAAAGAGACTACTTCGAAACCGTTTCTCTTCTGGGCCACCAACGCGCAGAGGCCAAAGGTCGCCTAAGAAGAAAATCAGAAATTCAACCAGCCGTTGGCGATTGGGTTGTTGTCGATGGCAACTTTCAGATCACGGCAATCCTTCCTCGCAAAACCTGTCTTCGTCGAAAAGCTGCGGGAGAGAATGAAGATATTCAAATTATGGCGACGAATGTCGACTGGGTTTTTGTCACCACTAGCCTCAATCGCGATTTCAATTTGCGACGCATGGAACGCTTCATTGTCGCAGCAAGAGATTCTCAAGCCGAGGTCGCGCTGGTACTTACGAAATCAGATCTCGAGCCCACTCTAGCTCCAGAAATTATAAAACAAGTGAAGGATCGACTTGGTGATCTTGAAATAGTTCTGACTTCTTCACATCTGGCCGAGGGGCTTGATCAATTGCGAACGCTTTTGCAGCCCAACAAGACGGCTGTCTTTCTGGGCTCGTCTGGTGTTGGCAAGTCCTCTCTCGTCAATGCGCTTCTTAGTTCACGAACACAGGTGGTCTCTGAAATCCGACAAGATGACGACAAAGGCCGACATACGACGACGGGACGCAATAGCTTCCTGCTGCCCGACGGTGGCGTGATCGTTGACTCACCTGGTATCCGTGAGCTCCAGCTAGCGG
>JAXMMN010000840.1:0-5423 GCA_034366485.1 Bdellovibrionales bacterium | reverse complement strand
AACGACTTTGCTTCGCCCGTGTTGGCCATGATGTTGGCGTGATAGTCAAAGCTCGTTTGCAACTTGTTGCTAGTGTCGAGCAAGTTATTAATTCCGGAAATAGCTGTGTTCAATTCCTCAGCTGTTTCAGCATCGTTAACTAGCTTTCCAATCGTGCCTTCGCCGCGATTGATTTTACCGGTGATCTCTTCGACGTTTGCAAGAGTGCCTTCGATTTTCTTCAAGCTTTTCAGCGCGTCTTTCCACGCTGCTTTGAATCCGTCATCGGTTTCGTCGTTAACGAGATTATTGATCGTGTCTGTCGTTTCGCGAAGATTGGCGATGATCTCGCCCATGTCGTCTTTTCGCTCAGCAGACAGTGTCGCGAGATCCGTGGTCAAACGCTCGATGTTGTCGACGATTCGCCCTAGAGGCTTGTCTTTATCGCCTTCCGTTGCCGCTTTGATATTGTCGGCAACCTGCGCGATGGACTTTGTAATCTTCGAAATTTCACCAATCAGCCGATCGACGGAAGCTCGGTCATCGACAACCATAATTTGGTCGCCGGAACGAAGTGGCGGATCGCGTACGTCGCCACCGATAATTTCAACGAATTTATCCCCAAGAATCCCGTTCGGTCGAATTTCAACGCGTGCGGATTTCGTCATCGGAGTATCGCCTTTGACAACGACCTCTACGCGCGCCATTCCATTTTCAAGTTTAATGTCTTTGATCATTCCAACGGGAATACCCGCCATACGAATGTTGGAATTCTTAACTAGACCGCTCGCATCATCCATAAAGAAATGGGCGTTTTTAGTCGAGCCAAGACCAGCAGGGTCGTTTGAGACCTTGATCGACATCGTCGCAATGAGGCCCGAAACGATCAGCACGAGAAGGCCGACTTTAAATTCAGGCGCCGCAAACAAACCCATTTACCATTCTCTCTTCAGCAACTTCTTACAGCTCACTTCATTCCACCGACTTCGATGGGTTTTGATGCACTTGCAGTTCTTTTCGCACACCCTTCGCAACAAATCTCTTAACGAGATCGATGTCCGAATCCAAAAAGTCCTGCGGAGTTCCGTGCAGCAAAACTCGTCCACTATCAAGCATCACGACGTGATCAGCTATTCGGAAAGCTGCGAACAAATCATGACTCACAACAACAGACGTCGTTCCCTGTCTCAAATTATGGGTTGAGACAATTAGATTATCCACCATTTCCGTAAGGACAGGGTCGAGTCCAGTCGTCGGTTCGTCGTAGACAAGAATTTCTGGGTCGAGTGCAAGAGCACGTGCAAGCCCTACACGTTTTCGCATACCACCTGACATTTCTGACGGCTGTTTCGCATAGTGCTTTTCGTCGAGTCCTGACTCTTTTAAACGCGCGCGTGCAATTTCAATCATCTTGGCCTTGGTCAGGTCGCGGCGGTGCTCTTTCAAGGGAAAGATCACATTTTCCAAAGCCGTCATGTCATCAAACAAGGCTGCATATTGAAACAGCATCCCGAAGCGATTGCGTAACTTCGTTAGCTGCTCCATGTTCATTTTCGTGATTTCTTGCCCGAGGATCTGAATTGAGCCTGACGTTGGTTTCAAAAGTCCCAAAATGTGCTTGAGCAGAACCGACTTACCCGTGCCCGAGTAACCAATCAAAACTGTGATTTTACCTTTGGGAATTTCGAGGGTCATTCCGTTAAGTACAAATTCGCGGCCATCAAAAGATTTCCGCAAATCTTTTATGGCAATGGCGAGTTCTGGTTTGTCGGCGAGCTCTACTACTTCCATCTACTTCCAGCCGTTCATCCCGAAGACGTTGTAGAACATGTTAATGAGGTTCGTCAGAAAAAAGTCACTTGCGATCACCATGACCATCGAAAGCACAACCCCACGATTAGTCGCGGCGCCTACACCCTCAGCTCCGCCTTTTGTTAGGTACCCACGATGCGTACAAATAATCGCAAAGAACACACCAAACACGGCCGCTTTGAAGAGACCCTCAAAAATATGGTAAGGCTCTAACCACAAGTAGGTGCGATCAAAAAATGCGGCTTCATCCATTCCCAAAAGTTTAATACAAACCAACCAGCAGCCGAACATCGCCGCAAAATCGAAGACGCCGGTCAATAGCGGCATAACGACGACCGCAGCTACGAGCCGTGGACTCACAAGATACTGCATCGGATTAACGCCCATAACTTCTAGCGCATCAATTTGCTCTGTAACCCGCATACTGCCAAGTCTTGCCGCCATCGCGCCGCCTGCCCTGGCCGCGACGATCAAACCAGTTAAAACCGGACCAAGCTCGCGCGTAATTCCCATTCCTACCGTTGGACCAACAAGCGACACGGCATTCACAAGCTTGAAACCAAGGTAGATTTGATACGCGAGCGCCATACCCGTGAACAAGCCAGACATGACAATGATTCCGAGCGACTTGTTGCCGATGAACTCCATGTGAGTCAGCAGTTCCGGCCAGCGAAATGGTTTGGTCAAAAATAGTCGATATCCCTGAAAACCAAACCGAGCGAGCTCTCCCACTTCGACAATGAACGTACGAAATTTTACCGCTAACCAAATAAAGAAGCCGTCGAAGGCACGGTTGAATTTATCGCGCGCAATGAAATATCGCGCGCTAAATGATGCGGTGTCTTGTGTGGTCTTTGAGCTCACGCTTTTTAGACTAAGCTAATATGCGACCCGTCGTCATTATAAAGCCTCGGAACACGCTCGCTTAGGCCAGTCAAAATTTCATAGGGAATTGTGCCTAGCCGATGCGCCAGTTCAGAAACTGTCACGTTGTGTGAGCCCAGCTGCGAGCCAGATTTCCCTAGCAAAATGACTTCATCACCGACTTTCGCCAAGGGAACTGACGTCAAATCGCACATAAAGTAGTCCATGCAAATCGTTCCAACGATCGGAACACGCTGGCCATGAACAAGAATTTCCGAACCTGCTAGACCACGGCGATAGCCATCTGCATACCCACACGGAATCACTCCGATTCGAGTATCACGATTTGCGATCCAAGTTCCTCCGTAGCTGACTCGAGCTCCCTGACGTACGTCTTGAAGATGCACGATCGCGCTTCGAAGTGTCAGTACTGGTTCGACGGGAAACGGCTTGGAGCTGTGAACGGATGGATTTGGAACACCATAAAGAGAAAGGCCGGGCCGAGCGCCGTAGCCAGAAAGACCCAGCGATGCAAGCTCTGCTGCCGCATCTGAGTTCGCAATGTGTTTTACAAATCCAGACAAGCCACATTTCACAATATCGCTGATGCATTGATCGAAAAGCCGCAATTGATCGGCCGCTGCTGATCCGGGATCCGATAAAAGGTCTCCGCTGGCAAAATGGGTTGCGACACCCGTCAGCTTTATGCCGCTGGAATTTCCGATTCTTGTCGCCGCTTTCGTGACGACGCTTGGGTCTATTCCTAACCGATTCATGCCAGTATTGATTTTTAAATGAACTTCAAGGGGAGCGCGCTTTGATTGGATGTCGTTCGATCGATAAACTTCCTCATTGATAAGTTCAATCGCCTCTAGCGAACTGATGACGGGAGTCAGGTTCTGCGCAAGCATTTCCCGCAATCCATGGCGATCAAACATACCGAAGTGAAGAATGGATTCTTTGTCGCCACTTTCACGCAGGTGGACACCTTCTTCTATCAATCCAACACCTAAATGTTTGACGCCAATCGAACGCAGCTTCTTTGAAACCACAAGATCGCCGTGTCCATAAGCATTCGCTTTGACCATCGGACAAAAAAAGTCGGGTTTATTTAAGGTGCGGAAAATGAGTTCCGCATTGCGAGCGAGCGCGGACAGATTCACTTCAGCGGTAGTTGGTCGAAAGCGATTCATATAAAACTCTAGGTACGTTCGCTAATGCCTGGAAGCGAGGAAGGCAACTGCGGTTCGAAGTCAGGATGAAATCCAGGCGCAACTTCATGGACCATGACTCGCACCCCCGCCGTCCCCAGTCCCGACCAAGCGGCCGTCAACGCATCTTCCATTGCCTGCATAAGTCCGTCGGCATCACTGCAAAGCCGTGGATATTCGCCAACGCCGGCCCTTGCACGAAGCCGTGGAATGCCAGCGGACTCAAGCGCCGGCAATTGAAGTCGCTCAATCAAACGGCACATTCGATCAATGACGCCAACCGATTCAGCAACCGACGTGTGGGGCATCAAAACTGCGAATCGACTTCGTTCGACGCGGGCGACATAATCAGTTCCACGTAGCGCACGTCGTAGGGTCTGCCCGACGATTTTCATCACGGCCTCGTGGGCCGGGCCGAGCATCGCTTCGAAACCAGAATGTCGCGAAGTCGACAAACTTGTGGTCGGAGGATCGCTTGCTTGCGAATCATTTGCAGACCCCCCGCCGATTTCGATGGCAGCAGCAGAAAACGGATGTCGCAAGCGCCGTGCGCGCACACATTCGAACTCCATCGCTTCGGTGAGGGCCTTCTTATTTGGTAGGCCCGTGCCGCGATCAACGCGCTCCAATGCGTGCCGATCGCGAACGGCTTCTAAGCGGCTCCATGTGAGATCAAATAAAAAGGCGATCGCTTCGAACTCATCTTTTCCGCTGACTGAAATCGCAGATCCGAGCAAAACAAAAAGTCCCGTTGGTTCTTCCGGCGAACCATGTAAGAGCGTCGTGTATTCGTCAACTTTGAACACATCTTTTAAAAAATCACGCAACGCTTGGAATTCTAATGGAGTTTTAAAAACTTCCATCTGCGGGACCGCAAAACCTAATCCTTTTGCTCGTTGATCGGGCGACGCTTCCAAATGCGAAACGACCAACGAATTTCGAATCGGAACCCAACGCAAATAAACAACCGTTCGACCATCTATGACTCTGGAAAATGCGTGCGCTGCAGTCGTAATCACAGACTCTAAATCGCGCACTTTAGAAAACTCCTGAACGCAGGCATACAGTCGATCTCTGACGGCCACAGGATCTTTCGCATCTTTAGGCGCCGATTTTTCCCAACGCTCTTTCCAATACTCCGTTTCGAATTGATAAAAAAGTCGAGCGCAAACGCGATCCATCGTCAGCGTAAGAGCATCTTTCGGGGCGTCCTTTGAGGGGCCTTCAGGATCTTCTGGTGGTAGTTCGATGATGTCCCAGATGGTTGCGCGGCCCTCCATCCGAAGTGCCAACGATCGCGCAGCCAGGAGCGAAGCGGAATCCGTGGCATAAAGCACAACCTGAATTTCCCGACTCACTTTGCGGAGCATTTCGGCTGTTTGCTGCGCTTCAGGACTCATTGCGACCAGGGCAATGTGAGGCGGCTGCGCATCTGCAAAGCTTGCTGCCGAATCTGGAGCCGCTGCAATTTGCACAGAGCCAAATCCAAGTTCAGTGAGCCAGTCAAGTATTCGCTCCCGTTGCTGATCCTCTCGATCGACAACAAGTACTTGAAAT
>JAXMMN010000839.1:0-1991 GCA_034366485.1 Bdellovibrionales bacterium | reverse complement strand
GCTCATGTGGAACGTTTGCGGGAGTGTACCAAAAGTGGAAAACATCCGAGATAGCTCGATGATGGCTGATGCCATCCCAAGACTTGCAGTTTCAATGCGTTCGGTTCTGTCCGATGCCAACGTGCAGGTTTTGGAAAAGAACAACATTGAAATTCGCTTCGACGGTTTACCGGCGTGGAAAATCGATGTCGCGCGAAACCTGGTCAATCATCAATACCAAATGTTTTCGACGTCGATCGATCTATCTCCCCTGTGTCTCGCCTCCATGTCTCTAGAAGAACTGCAGCGCCTTGCTGCTATCGAAAATCTTGGTCTTCGCGGCGCAACGGTTTTACCAATTGACCCGGCACTCAACGACCAACGTGGTGGACTTCGAATACGCGCTTCTTATATCGGGCAAAAAGGGCGCTCGACAGATGAAGTCGAAAATCTAACCGTTGATATTTTAAATGTTCTCGCTTTCGCGAGGACCCTCGAGGATCGCCTTACTGACAGCGCCATCGCTGGCGAATTCTCATTTGAACTTTATAATTCGCGATTCGAAACACGCACAATTGTTCCGCCTTCGCGATTTGTTTCCAATGGACAGGTTTTGTTTCAAGGCAGCACTGAACGAGTCTTTGGTGAGATTACGAAGTCGCTGAAAACTGATTTAGGCTTTCAAATCCGCAATGCTGGAAATAAAACAGCGATCGTTGTGGCACCAGCGACCAAGACCGATACACCAATTGAAATTGTCATTCGAATTCCCGACGAAATTCCAGTCTTTGTGGCACATGCACCGCTGTTAAAAATCACGGGCAAGACGCTCGCTGAAGTCGCCAGCCTCCTTGATGAGCTTAATGCTCAAGGCGAGGCAGGACATTTCGAGTTCAATCCTGTCGACCAAGTACTCTGCTTCACAGCCTGGAAGCACCTGACCAACGATCTTCGTCATTTTAGTTTTGATCACACCATTTTAAGTGTGAATCGAGCCTATGCACTTGCGGCCGAGAACCTCTCGGTCGCCCCCGTCCAAATGGGCGGGGGCATTGTTCTCTCGTTTCCTACGTTCACTGTATCTACAAACAGACAAGCAACCGGAATCAAAAAGAACGCCGCCTAAGTCACGGTCTCAGGTCTTAGCGCCTCACGCACCGGCAACGGAAAGTGACTTGATCAAAAGATCTGGCGCAATCACCGATGATGATTTCGGCGATAGACGCGAGCTCACTTTTTCGAGGCCCTTCAACATCTCATCAATCGAACCAGCGACGACGAAGTTGCATAGCGATTTCACTTTCTTCCCGTTTTCCCACAGCTCCCCTTCGCTCTGGAAGCTGAAAGAACCCGAGCCGTGCTGAAAACCCGCGTGGTAGCCTGTAAAATCTGTGACGTAAATCATTTTCGGGTAAGTCGCCATTAACTGCTCAAAAGTTTCCGTTCCGCTTGCGACAACCAAGTTCGATGGTCCTACATCAAGCTGAGAACGAGCCGAGCGGCTGGCGTTGGATGTGTGCGGAAGCCCTAGCCGCTTCGCGTACACAGAGTTTGTTAGGAACGCTTTTAAGACGCCATTTTCGACCAAGAGAGTCTTTTTGGTTGGAGCACCTTCAGAATCAAACGGACGATTTCCGATTCCACCCTCTAGACTTGGATCATCGGCGATTTGTAAAACAGGACTGCCAACCACTTGCCCAAGATTCTCCGACGGTTGAGGACTCTTTCCATAAATTGTTGTTCGCTCGGCGAGGGACTTGGCCGAAAAATAGTCAGCGATAAGACCAAAGACCTCTGCTGCGACTTCGCGATCGATGACGATGGGGTAACGACCCGTTTCCGGAGACACCGACCCAAGTTTATTCACTGCCTTTTCAGCTGCCAGTGCCGCAGTTTCGGCAATCGGGACAGATGTCGCATTTCGCGTAAAGAAGCTTTCGCCCGCCATTCGAGATTCTTCACCAGACTTTGCCAGACAATAGGTATAGCCCATCACTCCGGTTCGACGCTGA
>JAXMMN010000838.1:0-5861 GCA_034366485.1 Bdellovibrionales bacterium | reverse complement strand
CCTGGGCTCGTTCGTAGTCTAAAAGTAAAACTGCCGCGAGTTAAACTGAGTGTCCGAATCAGTCGCACGGCGAACCTTTTAACGATGGTTCGAAAGGGCGAACTCTGTTCGGCATTGATCACAGAAACTGACGATCTCGATCGATTTTATGTAAAAGAGGTAGCGACCGACAGGCTGGGATTTTTCGTGGGACGAAATCACCCCATGTTGAAGCTTGGCTGGGGGGCACTCGAAAAGTACAGCTACGGTTCGCTGTCTGCTGGTAAAGATGGTCTGCCGAGATACTTCACGAAGTTTCTAAAAGGGGCAGGGAGTCTTAAACCGAACCTTGTCAGCGATAGCTTCGAAGCATTGAGGGCTGCCGGTGCTGCGGGAGTCGTGCCTGTTGTGTTGCCAGCGAGGGTCGCAAATCGTAGCGACGACCTGGTGGAAATAACTCCGCAAAATATTCGTGAGACAGGTCGCCATCGTCTCCTCATCGTCAGCCAAGCTTCTTGCGATCGCCAAGAGACTGACTTTGTTGCCAGCGAAGCTTCGGTCCTGCTGCGCAGATAACCGCGAGGAAAAAAAACGAGCTAAATAAATAGTAATCCGAGTGCGATCGCTGCTGGAACTGACTGGATCAAGAAGCCTCGGGTGTTTTTTGCTGACAGAATCAAAACCAGTCCTGCAGCGAGCATTGAAAAGAGTGAATATCCAATAAGAATCTTCCCAGCGGCTATGCGGGTGTCTGTATTTAAACTGAGTGTTTCACCCGAAAAAAAGATCGCAATCCCTACGAAGATCGCGACAGACAAAAACAAATTATAGTAGCCCTGATTCAGCGCAAGTAGGCGGGTGTGCTCAACCTGTTCTTTTGTTCGAAGATTGAAAATTCGATTTACCTTCGGGTGTCCCCAAAAAAGGCTTTCCAGTGCGAAGAAGGCAAGATGAATCGTCGCAGGTAGTATGGAAAACAAAATGGCGTATTTCATGCCGTTATGATTTCATTATTTAGGTCTGCAAACCAAGCACATATTGAAACGTAACGGAGTAAACAGTTTGAGTTGGAAATTCACCCGATCGATCCAGCCGTTTTTGGGGCAGTACTCGGCAGGCAATAGCATTCAGTTGCGATTGGAGGCGGGAAAAGTCCTGCTCACAGAACGTAAGGCATCTCAACTTTGGGTTTTTGGCCTTCTCATATTTATCGGACTCTATTTCTCGTACATTCTCATTTTTCAATTTGATAAAATCAAAGGCGGAGCACTTGGTGTTTCGGTGCTCGCGGTGGGAAGCCTCGTAGGCCTGGGTTTTGGTTTGAAGGAATTATTGAAATTCTATAGAGTTCCGGCCGTAGAAATTGATCTCTTAAACCAGACGATCATTTTTTTAACAAGAACGAGAATCCCGCGAGAAATTTCAAAGACGGTCCCGTTTTCAAATATTGATTCGCTGCAAATACGTCAGACCAAGATTCTTGCTCGTCGGGCATCAACCGAAGTTTTTTTGCTTGAAGTAAGGCTGCTGAAGCCAGAATTCGAAGTCCTTGCGATCTGTGTAAATGGTGATCGACGCAAGCTAGAAGAGATTCTAGAAATCATATCGGCCCAAACTAGAATCACCATCGCGAGTCACGGATAGGAAATCACGAGAGGCGACCGATTAATCACGCAGTGCGAGTAGAAGTTTGTAAGCGCTTTCACCGCTGAGTTTATAGGTGTCAAAGTCATCACTTGTAGAATATTTTCGAAGTAGGACTTTCTTTTGATCCGTGAGCATCACGAGTTTCATGGACCATTGATCAAAGTCCCTTTCGGCAATCTCTCTATATTCAAGCAGCAAGGCCTCTTTGTGGCGAGGATCTGCCGCGATCTTCGCGAAAACCTGATTAACAGCGATTCGACCTCCCTCAAGTACCTGGAGAAAATGGTCGTTTCCGAAGGCCAGCATTCCAGTCATTCCGGTTTTTGCATTGTTTCTCAAAGCGGTTTCGTGAATTCGCGCAAGTTCAGAGGGGTCGATGCCATCGTTGAGTTTGCTTGTATAGATAAGTCGGACCAGCCGCATTTTTTACTCCGATGCTTTGTTGTTCAACTCCAGGCAACTCATCGGAATTCATTTCGGCGGGCTTGATTGCAGAGGCGGGCTTGTCGTCTAGCGGAACGCAAAGTTCATGATAAGATTTTGAAAAGCTGTTTCCGTCTCATTTGAAGGCGTATCGATTGTGGGCACGTAGATCATTGGTGATTGAAGTTTTCGATGTTCAGGAATAGTTCTGTCTGTATGGAATTATGGCTCATTTTCGCAGCAATCGGGGTCTTCGTCGGCGGCGCCGCGGTGTATTTGGCGTTCATGATCTTTTTGCCTGAGTGGGTCGGGATCACTGGAAAAACGGCACTTGAAACGGAGCGAAGTCATCGCGGAGATGATTCAGCCGACACTGAAAGTGTTTCTGGAACTGAGTCCGACGAGACTTCGCCGAAGTCATAGAAAAGTGCGAGCCATTGATCGGCTCGCATTCTTTCATCTCTAACTAGTTAACAACAAGCCTACAGAGGTTGGCAGCCATCCATGTAGCAACGTCGGCTGACTTGATAGCAACGGTCAAGAGCCGCATCTCGTGCCGCAGGCATGTTTGGACCACGACCGTAGAACGCTACACCGCGTGCATTGACTGCGCGACATTGTACACCGCGATATCGCGGCGGACGTGGGCGATAAGGTCGATCGTAACCTCCATCCCAACGTGAAGCGTAGAGCTCGGCGTCCATGGCTTCGAGTTCGGCCGCATCTAAATCAGTCGCGGCGTACGCCATTTCCTCAAGCGACATAAACTCCATTGTGTCAGCTTCCTGAGCTTGGGAAACAGGCGCGAAGCCGATAGCAGTGGCAGTGGAAAGTACGATGGCCAAGCAAAGTTTGGCGATGAGTTGAGACGCAGTTTTCATATTCAGCCCCTTTTGTTTCTGTGTTTGGCGCATAGCATCGTGGTGTCATTGTGGACGCTACTGCACCTGATTTTCGTTATCGAAAATCACTTTAAAAGTGGAGGGGCAAAAAATGGACCCTTGAAAATAAATCGAGCCAATACGCGAAATCAAAATGAAGGGGTTGCCGCATCCATGGAATCAGAAAATTGACGCAGTCAAACTGGGGTGGCATTGGCACCGGGGACAAAGTGATCTTTGCCGAGGGCCTTTACTTTAACGATGTCCGCCACCATCCAAATCAAATCGCCCTCGCCAATAATCCACGAGGAATCTGGATTCAAAGTTCGAGTGCCGTCTCGTTCGATTCCGACAACGATCCCTTCAACATCCTCTCGCAGTCCGCAGTCGCGAAGCGTTCGTCCGACATAACGAGAAAGCGCGTCATTGGTTGGGTGAATGAAGAGTGGGACGAGGCCAAACGCTGCGACGCTGAGGTCAAGCGGGGCATCGCTATGCTCTTCGATCGCCTTTCGAGCGAGAGAAATTTGAGAATCCAGTCCAATGACAAAAAGTCGGTCATAAGGCATCAGCACGAAGTCGCGCGTCGGAGCGAGTACGCGCTTGGACCCGCGCTCAATGAGGGAAACCATGATTCCGTACCGGTCTTTTAGCCCAGAGTTCATCAGCGTTTGTCCGACGATCTCGCTATCGGGAGAAATGACGATTTCAGAAAGAGTCGCATCCCATGGTGCGAGCAGCGGCCGATGTTTTGGCGTCGGTGTATATTCTGAGCTTTCAAGGTTCTGAACAAACCGCTTCTCAATACTTTTATAAATTGGCGCAGCGAACTTCGCGGTCAATAGAAAGCCGATGGTCACCAAGCCAGCAAGTGCACCGAGAATCGACGAGCCTGGATCAAAAACATTCATCAAAAAGGTTACTAATAAAAATGCTAAGAGCGACCGCGCCAATAGGAAGCCTGGCTTCAGACGAGTCAGCCGCGAAAGTTCGTGGTCTTTGAGTGAATCGGATGAACCGCCAAAGACAACGGCCCAAAGAAAAGGGGCGGCAAGAGTTAGTCCGAAAACTGTGAGGCCAGCAGAGAGCCAGACCGACGGACCAAACATTCCTTCAGCAAATGGCAAAACAAAATGATCAAAGGCGAGTCCCACGGCGATTGTCAAAATCGATCCAAATAGAAGTCGTGCGCCAAAGGACTTCCAAATGAGAATCCCAAGATGACTTTCAGTTTGCTCTTGATTCGCGGCAAGTTGATATCGCTCAAGCATTTGTGTGGCAGTTTTTGGCAGGACTTTTTCAAGATTGTCACAAATGGGTCCGGCAAATTTCAAAAGGTATGGCGTCGTGAAAGAAGTCAAAATGGAAACCGCAACCGCGATGGGGTACAGAAAATCACTTGTGACTTTCAACGTCAGGCCGAGCGTGGCGATGATAAATGAGAATTCGCCAATTTGAGTCAAGCTGACTCCGACGTGAACAGATTCTCTAAGGGGACGCCCAGCCACCAGTGCGCCGATAGTTGCGCTAGTAAGTTTTCCGAGAATGATGACGATCGACAGGAAGAGAATTTCAAACCAATAGGTGACTAAGACGTCAGGTTTCAAAAGCATACCGACCGAAACGAAGAAGACAGCGGCAAACAGATCTCGCACGGGATGAAGCAAATGATCTATGCGTTTGGCTTCGCGTGTCTCGGCAATCAATGACCCCATGACAAACGCACCAAGAGCTGGTGAAAAGCCGACGCCGGTCGCGATCATAACCATAAGAAGGCAAAGTCCAATTGCGACAACCACAGCGGTTTCGTCGGTCAAAACATTTCGAATGCGATTGAGGAAAGGCGGGAGAAGGTAAATACCAACCAAGAACCAAAGTAGAAGAAAGAATGCCAGCTTCAGTGAGGAGCCGAGCAGTTCGGCACCAGAAAGAGTTTGCGTGACAGCGACAGTGGATAAGAGGACTAAGATCAAAATCGCGACAAGATCTTCGAAAATCAAGACACCAAAGACCAGAGAAGAAAATCGCTGTCCCTTTAGGCTGAGCTCGTCGAAAGCGCGCATGATAATCGAAGTTGAGGAAATAGAAACCATTCCGCCAAGAAACAAGGCGTCCATTTTAGACCAACCCAGCGCAAGGCCAGCAAGGAAGCCGAGCCCCATCATCGACGTAATCTCAAAAAGTGCAGTGATGCTTGCGCTCTTTCCGACACGCGCAAGTTTTTTGAAACTGAACTCAAGACCTAGGCCAAACAGCAAAAAAATGACGCCGATTTCAGCCCAGACTCGAATGCTTTCAGGTTCTTTTACAGTCGGAAGAAATGGAAATCCCGGGCCTACTAAAAATCCAGCGATGATGTAGCCGAGGACGACCGGTTGCTTCATCTTCCGGAACAAGATGGTGACGATCGCCGCGGTAACCAGAATTACGCCGAGATCGGAAATAAGGTGAGGAAGATGGATCATCTTGAAACCATAGCGAGGAATATAGGAGCACTCAAGACTTGATCTCACGAGGCGAGCAAAAGAACCGCCACGATCGGTTTCAAATTGAGACAGAATGTCGAATGGCGCTCACAATTGGTTCTTTCGGCGGCAGACCCGTTAACTTAGTTCTCAGAGGCCCGAAGAGTAAGAATCAGAATCAGGGACCAAAGAACGGAGAGCGACCAATGACAAAATCAACAAAAGCATCGACAGGCATGAATATTACTCGCGGAGTATTGTTGATGGTCGGGTCACTGAGTCTCGGACTCTTATCGGCTTGTTCAAATGTAAAAACCGAAGTGATCGCAAGCAAGACCGAAGCGTCGTCTTCCTTGACGCGTCAGTATGTTGGACACGCAAGTCGCAACTCCCTCTGGGCGATATAACAACATTCCAAAATTAACTCATAATTTCTCTGGTAAAACAGCTTTATGACGGTGGACAC
>JAXMMN010000837.1:0-4036 GCA_034366485.1 Bdellovibrionales bacterium | reverse complement strand
CGGCAGCACATTTTTTTCCGAGGTCAGAAATCGTAGCACTCGAACCGCGAAGTGAAAAGACGGCTGTTTTTCCGGGAAGGCCAGAAGAATCAGTCGCTTGAACTTCAAACTTGTTTTCACGCTTTAAGTAAGAAACCAAATCTTCTGAACCGCGTGGAATGTTCCAAAAGACTTCTTCGCCGGCGAGATTTGAGAGTTTGGCAAATGTGTAGACTTTTGTTTTGGCGCGATCGAGTGCAGCCTTGTAGCCCATGACAGGCGTTGAAGCCGCTTCTGCTCGAATCGTCATTTCAAGTGGGGAAGAAGCGACTTTCGTGACGCGTACTTCGAGGTGATGGGTGACGCCGTCAATCGCGACGGCTGTTTCTGCAACACAACTTGAGCCCATGTCGAGAAGGCGCCAGTCCTTTGAACTTGAAATCACGGTCGCCGTGACCGGTGCTGCATTCATCGCCATGACAAGCGGCGCAGGTGCCGGTGCCGTAAAAAACTGTGGTGAAGACTGGGCGTACCCGGCAACAGCGATCAGCTGTAGACCTGTAACTACCGTAAAAAAATTCGTTTTCATTCATGCTCCCCTGGTCGGATGGTGGTGGCGTATCGGGACCGCCGGACGAGGAGGTTATCCCCCCGAAAGACGACCGAGGGAAGACAGGGCAAGCATTAGGCCAAAACTTTCAGTGTCGAAAGGTGCCTAAACAAACATATTAATGAACATACTGTGGTGTCGAACTAAGGTTTGCCTCAGTACTTGAGATCAATTGTTGAGACAGGCCGAGAGGGACTTGCGCGCCGATTCGTTTCGGCTGGAGTGTTCTTGGTAGGCCTTTCGATAGATGCCACCGCGCGACGCCAAGGGTTGATAGAGATCCATCCAACTTTGTGTTGCCGTCACGGTGGCCTCCACTTCAGAACAACCTCCGCCGCTGGAAGATGCCAATGCCGAAGAGGAAAATGAATGAGTAATTAAATGGGTGACCAAAAGCACCGGCCCAAGAAGGCTGAGCGAGGCGATCAGTACTTTTGTTCGGATCGGGCGGATTTGATTCATGTGCTGATCCATTTGTCCCCCAGATTGAGCGAGAAGAACCGTCGTAAGCGTCTTCACTAACAGGGTTGCAGCCGCTGGGCCCGGTCGCAATATCGATCGCACCAAATCGAGACGGCTGAAAGCTCAGTTAATTGGTTCTGGCGAATGGGAATCAATAGGAAGGTGTCGAACCGAAAGGCATTCAAATTTAAACGTTCACGGTTTTGACGTGTGATCGGAGGGCTTACATGCCTTTGAAGCGATAACCTTTTTTAGTGAATATCGCTTTGATGGCATCTCGCTTGTCGCCTTGAATTTCAATGAGGCCTTCTTTGCCTTCGAGTGAGTAAGTTCCGCCCGATCCGCACTTGTTTTTTAGCTCTTTGCAAAGATCGCGGAGAAAAATCTCTTGTTTCGGAAGTTGGTCAATGACGGTGACCGTCTTTCCGCCGCGACCACTTTTTTCCATTCGGAAGACGGCGACCCAATTCGTACTTTTGACGAAGGCGTCAGAGGCTTCTTGGGTCTTTGCTTTGCCGGCTTCGGCCTCGAGACGCGCCTTATCTTTTGGATCATCCGACCAAACAAGTGTCGAGTTTTCGCTATTGGACTTCTTATTCGAAGAGTTGTTCATTAGGCTTTCTCGGTAAGTCCAAGCATCTGATCCAATTTTCCCTCGCGATCAAGTGCAGCCATATCCGTGTACCCACCAATTAAAGTTTCGCCGATAAAAATCTGCGGAACTGTCATAAGTCCGGTTCGCGCTTTCAGCTTTTCAAACTCGCCTGGATGGTTTTGCAGTTCAATCGCTTCAAAGCTCACGCCTTTTCTCGACAAGAGCGCCTTCGCGCGGTCGCAATAGGGGCAATAGTCTTTCGAATAAACAGTGACCTTGGGAGCTTCCGTGGATTTAGCCATAAAAACCTCTCGATTAGGATATCAGTTTAGCAAGGTTCTGTCGGCTTTGGCTTCATTAAAATAATCTGAACTACTGACCTCATCTAATCGCTTTACGCGCTCAAACAATTCCGCCGCTTCAGGGTAGGTTTTAGCGAGGTTCTTAAGCCATTGTTTAAGTCTGGCAGCTGCAAAGCGGGGGCCTTTTTCGGTATTTGAAAGCAAAATGAAATCCCGCAAGAGCGGCGTCACTTTTTCCCAGGGCCACAATTCGCTTTCGCCCTTGCATTCCAGGGCCAAGCTTGGACGGGCCAAGATTCCGCGGCCTAGCATGGCGTGTTCGCAGCCGGAAACTTCCCGCATTCGGTTGTAGTCGGTCGGTGTCCAAACATCGCCGTTGGCAATAACGGGGATTTTTACGGCCTCCCGCATTTTCGCAATGAATTCCCAGTGTGCCGGTGGCCGATACCCTTCGTCCCGAGTTCTTGCGTGGACCGTCAGCCAGGTGGCTCCTCCGGCTTCGGCGGCTTGCGCGATTTCTCTGTGAAGAGATTTGTCGCTAAAACCCAAGCGAACTTTGGCTGAAACCGAGTGAGCTGCCGGAACGGCTTTTCTCACCGCTGAAACCACTGCTGCCACACGTTCGGGATTTTTTAAAAGCGTTGCGCCGCCGTCGTGACGATTGACGGTTTTTGCTGGGCATCCAAAATTGAGATCAATGCCCTTTGCGCCAAGTTTGATCGCGCAAAGCGCGTTTCGCCCAAGGGCCTCTGGATCCGATCCAAGAAGCTGCACGAGAAGTGGAATTCCAGACGGAGTTTTGGATTTCTCGTCTGCAGGATACGTAAGCTCAATCGCATCGCGAAAAAAAACATGATCTGGAAGGTCGCGATCTAGAACGCGGATAAACTCTGTCAAAACCATGTCGATGCCGCCGACTTCGGTCAAAAGTCGGCGAGTGATGTGGTCAACCACGCCCTCCATGGGTGCAAGGAAAACCTTTGGCTGCGGCTGATTCAAAAAGTCGATCACGATTTCTTGCCAAGTTTTTTAATGACGTCGAATTCTTTGGCCGTCACCGGTTGAATAGAAAGTCGGCTGCCTTTGGCTAAGAGAGCCATATTCGCGAGCAATTTTTCTTTTTTGATCATTTCCAAAGTCACAGGCTGATCAAATTCTTCGACAAAGCGACACTCGGCACAAAACCAGACCGGCTTTTCCTTGGTCGCTTTGGGTTCAAACACATCCGACTTTTTGTCAAATTGGGTTGGATCCACTTGTGCGAGTTTTTCGATGCGACCTATGCCAACGCAAGCGGAGGGCTCGGCATTGGAATGATAGAACAGGAAATGGTCGCCGACCGACATCGGTTCGACAACAGGAGGTTTTTTAGGCGGCTGAGAAGGTGTTCCAATCATGAAACCGCGCGCCTGAAAATTGCGCACACCGGTCCAAAGAGTTACTCCGTCTTTTTTAAACTTCGCGATGGGATACACATCGGGTTCGGATTTCATTAGCCAAAAGCGTGTCATATTGGGCCCAGGATTTAGCACAAGGACTTTGATGGCTCTATATATTAATTCTGCGCCGCCTTAAGCATCGACGGCTGTACAGGCTTTAGGTTCAACTTAATTCAAATTTGCTCAGGCCACGTCTTACTCGTTGGGAGTTCTTTCATGTTAGTTCGTCTTTTTATCAGTTTGGTTGGCGCGCTGCTCGTTGGAAACTCTTTGGCTTTGTCTGTGGCTTCGGCGGCCGGGGTGCTGACCGCAACGCCGACCGGTTCTGTAAAATCCGTGCAGCAGTTTTTGGTTAAGTATTCGACCGACATGATTCCGATGGGTGATCCCCGCGCGAAAGACCCCATGTCGCCGGTGTGCACAGGTAACAAAAGCCCAGAGGCCAATCAGGCCTCTGGTCAGTCTTCTGGCGGCGCAAAGTTAGATATTCCTTCTGGCAAAGGTCGTTGGGTCGACAGCAAAACTTGGTCGTATGACTTTGATAAACCATTGGGTTCGGGCATTCGCTGTACCTTCACGCAAAATGCTGCGAAGGATCTCGCCGGAGAAGCTATTCCAACGGGCACGACCTATGTCTTCACCACGGGCG
>JAXMMN010000836.1:0-1363 GCA_034366485.1 Bdellovibrionales bacterium | reverse complement strand
GGCCGCTCGCGGTGAAGTCATTTGCGAAATAAGACTTAACGGACATTTGCTGCAAGAAGATGATGAAAGTCGGCATGCAAATGATCCGCGCTCTGTGATTCGTGCGTTGTCGATTCGGTGTGATCGACCCGAGCACCTCATCGGACAGGCATTGAAGTCAGCAATTAGCTTTATTCCTCTTTTGACTCAGGCTACGACCGAGACGGCGAAACTTTTTCGTGAAGGTGAAATCCACAAAGCGTCGGAACAATTCAACGAAGCTCTGCAAGGTTGCCAGTGGTTTGTAGAAACCGTTCATCACGCCCGCGGAGCAGCATCGGGAATGGGAACCGCGGTGACAAGTGCGGAGCGTTGGCACGAAGCGGAAAAATTGCTTTTCCGAGTGGTTCGTGAACTGACCGAGACTTTCGACCGGAAAGATTACGTACGGACGGCAGATGTATTGGAATATGAACTGACTGCGGCACTTGAGATGTGGCAGCCAGTCCTACAAAACGAATCCTCACGCCGTCCTGTTTGACCGCTCCTGAATCTGCGCCCAACATAGGTGTGTGGCGCATGAGAGCGATCTTCGTAAAAACCCATTTCCATTAGGCGGCATGGCGGCCCTTAGCGCTGGACCAGCGGCTGTGCTGTACGACGGCTTAGATTCCGATGGAGTCATTCGTGAGGCCGCTTTTCGAATGAAAGTAGCCGTCGTTAAGCAAGTTCCCGCGGAGGAGTTTCGACTTGCGGCAGTCTTCGTTTCTCTTGAACAGATTGATCTCGAGCAGGTACTTACAGATTTACGGGCCCGCGATTCCGCTGTCGAAATTTGGTTGATACTTGGTCCCGATCCGTCACCGCTGAAGGCTGAGAGCGACGTAAAGTTGGAGCGCCGTCAAGTTCTTGCGAGCCTGGGTCCAAAACGAATTGCGAACTTGATCAATCGCTTTCGACTTCGCGGGTGGATCAGCCGCGACGTCAATTCCGTCGTAGAGGCGATTAACAACGGCGTTCTAGCTCGGGACTCTCGAATTGGTTATCTCAAAAGTCGTCGAGAACTTGGTACCAGAAATCGACAGCTTTACGATTTGCAAGAAAATCTAGAGAAGATCGTCACCGAGCGAACCTCTTACTTGTCTGATGCAGAACGCGAATTGCACCGCCGCACTCAAGCGACCAGAGAGCTTGTGCGCTTCATCAAAGAACTCAGTCAGGCCGAGGCAATTGAAGAAATACTGCAGTTTCTAAGCTACGAAGTTCGAAGCTTTCATGAAGTTCGACCGCCAATGTTGGCGCTTGTTTCGCCGGACTTTGGGGCACGACTTCATTTTCAACAGATGCGGGCGGCGCGGGCGGCGGCGGGCAGGCCGGTCGCCGG
>JAXMMN010000835.1:0-3492 GCA_034366485.1 Bdellovibrionales bacterium | reverse complement strand
TCCGCATCTCGATGGAACATCTCGAAAAAATCACCCATTCGAAACAGAATGATCTTTTCGGGATGAGCGGCCTTCACATCCCAGTACTGCTGCATAAGAGGCGTAAGCTTGGACATAGAATTTCAAGTAACATAGCGTGATTCCTCACGCGAGTGCCTTCCATGTCGACCTGGTGCGGCGATGCTTACTTTTTAAGCTTCATCCAAAGATATCGATACTCACGAGCCATAAGAGCCGCGCGACTCTCGTTCGTCGCCGCTCCCGCATGCCCACCTTCGATATTCTCATAGTAGAGAACTGGATGGCCCTGCTGCTTTAACTTCGCCACCATCCGCCTCGCGTGGCCGGGATGAACGCGGTCGTCCCTGGTGGAGGTCGTGAAAAAAGCCTCTGGATACTTGGTGGTCGCTCGAACGTTGTGAAACGGCGAGTACTTTTCCAGCATCGCCCTTTCGCTGGGAATTTCTGGATTTCCGTACTCCTCCACCCACGAGGCTCCAGCCAAAAGTTTGTGAAAGCGAAGCATGTCGAGAAGTGGAACTTGGCTGACGATTGCCCCAAACAAATCCGGTCTTTGCGTCAGAGCGACACCCGCAAGCAAGCCACCGTTCGAACCGCCGCGAAACCCAATGTGAGGACTTGAAGTGAAACCCAAGCGCGCGACATCTTCAGCGACCGAAAAAAGATCATCGAACGCATTTTGCCGCTTTTCTCTAAGTGCTGCTTGGTGCCACTTGGGTCCAAACTCTCCACCACCGCGAATGTTTGCAAGAACATAAGCACCACCGCGCTCAAGCCAAACTTTTCCCAAAGCGCCGAGATAAGAAGGAGGAGACGGAATTTCAAAGCCGCCATAGGCATAAATCAAAGTTGGCGTTTTTCCCGATTTGCGATCAACCCCTTTTGGAAGAACGAGAAAGTACGGCACTCTTGTTCCGTCGCGACTGATCGCCGTTCGCGTTTCTACTTTCATACCTTTTGCATCAAATCTCGCAGGAGTCGTTCGAAGCTTTTCAAGCGCGGTCCCTTCACCCGCTAAGTACATCTGATGGGGCGTCAAAAAATCAGAATAAAACAGCGTGAATAGTTCTTCGTCGTGCCGAGTTCCGCCGAGCGAAACCATGCCTTTCTGGCCCGGCAACTTAAGCGGCTTCAAAGCCCACTTACGAGGACCTTTCAATTCGACCTCCGCCAAACGACCCTGAACTTGATCAAGGTAGGAGATCAAAACTTTTCCCTTCGTCACGGCCACACGACCGAAGGCTTGCGTGGCCGATGGCTCGAAAACAGTTTCCAAATGAACGCCTTCTTCATTCTGAAGACGAGTTGCCGAAACTGCGTACACAGCACCGCTGGCTACTTTCCGTCCAAAAACTTCAGTCGTTTTTTTGAAAGTTAAAATCAGTCGTCCGTGTGCAAGCCCCTCGATTTCGGTTTCCATCGGAATTGGCAACTGCTTCCAATCTCCGCGCGGACTCTGAATGAAAAACTCGTTTTGAAAGAACGAAACCGCGCGCGTGATAACATCAAAGGTTCGCTCTCCTGACGATGTCCATTCTCGATAAGTTCCAGCGGCAACGGCCACATCGTCAGGCTTTCCACGATAGATAACTGGCGCCTCTGACAAGCTCTGTCCACGCGTCCAGATTCGCACCGTCAGCGGGTAACCCGATTTCGAAACTGTGTCGGATCCGTGCGGCGCCCCCACCCAAAGACTGTCGTCTGTTTTCCAACTTAGTCGAACCTTCGCTTCTGGAAGAGAAAATCCATCTTTCACGAATTCCCGTTTTCCTAGATCAAATTCCCTTGCGACTACCGCGTCTCCACCGCCGCGAGAAAGAAGCAAAAGGCAGCGATCGCGATTAATTGGGGCGCAAATCAAACCTTTGAAAACCCAGTTTTCTTTTTCTTCGATAGCAAGCTGATCGACATCGACAAGCACCTGCCAATTCTCGCGCTTGGCTCGAAAGTCCTCGAGTGACTGAGTTCGGAAAATCCCTTTTTTATTTTTTGCGTCCTGCCAAAAGTTTTCGACAATGACTTCCGCCCCCCGCGAACGGATGCTGATCGGTGGGATTCTATCTTTGGCATCCAGAATTTCCAAAATTTCCTGTTTGAGGGTCGCAAACTGCGGATCGCTCTCTAAGACCAATGCCGACTCTTTGTTTCGCTCTGTCACCCATTGCAGTGCGCGCTTTCCATCCACGACTTCGAGTTCGGGAAATTCAAACGTTCCATCGCTTTTAGCCGGATCTGACTTTGAAGCATGCAGACTTGGACCATCGTCAAATTTGCTCAAAAGTTGACATCCCGAAGCGAGCACGGTGATTGCGGCCAAAAATACGATTGAATTTCTCATCCCCAGAGACTTTCGAGCTTTTATAAATGCGTCAAGCCGATTTGCGAAACCTACCAGCTTGAACTCGCACCGCCGCCACCCGATCGACCGCCGCCCGAAGAACTTGACCGAGAAGAGCCCGAGCCCGAAGACCCTGATCGCGAAATGGACGCGATTCTCTGACGTTCGCTTTCGTGGTAGGCCTCCGTGTACTTATATATTCCGTCTTCGCCCAATGTCGCATGGCCGATTTCAACCAGACGTTTCATTTTCTTTTCTTGAGCAAGAGCTTCTGCGGCCAAAAAGGCTTTTACGGTTTGCACACTGCCGTAGCGCCAAACGATCCGGCGATAGAGCCAAATCAAAATCAACGGAACAAGGATCACTGCAATGTAGTCAAACACTGGCAATATCAATCCGACTGTCGCAAAAATAAAAATGAACAGACCTGGATTAACTGCAAGGAAAAATCGAATGGACAAACCACTCAAGACGGCGTCTTTGAAGGACTTCTCAGCAGGTTTTACTAAGAGCTTCCCAACGAGGTCAGGTGCTTCAAGAAGAAGTTTCTGCTTTTTTCTTCCAGTGATGAAAGCGAAAAACGGATGAGCGAGGAAAATCAAAAGAACATAGCCACCCCACCAAATGAGACCACGTCGAACATTCTTTGCGGTAAAGTCTGGCGAGAGCTTCGCTTCCGACAAAATCCCGCCTTCGGT
Source organism: Bdellovibrionales bacterium (assembly GCA_034366485.1). Classification (GTDB taxonomy): domain Bacteria; phylum Bdellovibrionota; class Bdellovibrionia; order Bdellovibrionales; family JAMPXM01. The sequence continues at coordinate 435 of JAXMMN010000835.1, read as the reverse complement.
AGCTGGTCCAAGCTCGGCCTCAACTCCGTTTATCTGAACATTCTCAAGCGAACGAAGCGCAGCAATAATTCCAGCGGTTGTCCTTCCCTCCCGAAGGTGTGGTCGAAGCACCTCATCTAGAACACGCCTCGCGGCGAGATCCGTGATGTTTGCTTCAAGCCCATAGCCCGTTTCGATGCGCATCTTGCGATCGTCCATCGCCAACACTATCAGCAGACCGTTGTCTTTACCTTTTTCGCCAAGCTCCCATTTTCGAAAAGCTCTTTCGGCCAAGCCTTCGATCGACTCCTCGCCCAATGTAGGCAGCAGATAGACTGCTGGCCTAATGGCACCACGAGATTGAATGTCGTCAATCAGACGGTTGATCTCTTCACGCTCAGCCAAACTTGTATACGAATTCGGATCGATGACATTTGGGGAGTACTCGGGAATCTC
>JAXMMN010000834.1:0-1853 GCA_034366485.1 Bdellovibrionales bacterium | reverse complement strand
CATCGACACCCGTGAACACGAACCACAGTCCATCCAACGTTCGCGTGAGGTTTGCCCCAAGCCCAACTGGCTACCTTCATGTCGGTGGTGCTCGAACAGCACTCTACAACTACCTCTATGCGAAACGTTTTGGCGGTAAATTTATTTTGCGAGTCGAGGACACAGATCTCGAACGTTCGACTGACGAGTCGATGCGCATGCAAATCGAAGATCTGAAATGGCTTGGTTTAAATTGGGATGAAGGTCCCAATCCAGAAACGTATGAAGATATGGGACCCTATGGGCCATATCGCCAAAGTCGCCGCAAAGATATTTACATGAAATATGCGAACCAGCTCTTAGAGTCTGGTCACGCGTACTATGATTTTCGTACCGATGCTGAGCTGGACGAGATTAAAGAAGCGTTAGTGAAAGCTGGCAAGCCGCCGCAAATAGATGCGCCGGCGAAAATAGTTCCGCCTAGCGAAGCTCGCGAGCGAATCGCAAAAGGTGAACAAGCGGCGATTCGCTTTCACGTCAAAGAAAAGCGCGACTATGTGGTGAACGATCTCGTTCGCGGTGATGTTCGGTTTCCATCGGACATGGTCGGTGACTTTGTCTGCATTCGTTCGAATGGAATGCCGGTCTACAATTTTTGCTGTGCGATTGATGATGCACTTATGAAGATCACGCATGTCTTTCGAGCGGAAGAACACCTTTCGAACACGCTCCGTCAGATGATGCTTTTTGAAGCGTTGGGCTTAGAGTCTCCTCGTTTCGGACACTTGTCGTTCATTCTTGGGCCAGATAAGCAAAAGCTATCGAAACGTCACGGGGCGACTTCCTGCCACGATTTCAAGTTGAAGGGATATTTGCCGGAAGCCCTGAATAACTTCATTTTGCTGTCTGGTTGGTCGTCGCCGGATGGTCGCGAGATTTTGTCGCGGGAAGAACAAATCAGTCTTTTCACCCATGAGCGATTTAATTCGGCACCGGCTGTGTTTGATGAAACTAAACTCCTGTGGATGAACTCGATGTATCTTCGGGCCCTTCCGCACGATGAGCTTTGGAATCGCGTCGAGCCATTTTTGAAAGAAGCTGGGATTTCTGTTCCCCAGGCGAAAGATGCGGCTTGGCGCGATCAGGCCCTTACAGCGTTTAAGACCTCGATGCAGACTTTGGCGGATGCGCCGAAGTTGTTTGAAGCTTTGGATGATACAAAGTTTTCGATCAAAGACGATGCTGCCGAAGTCAAAGGTTGGGATGAGTCGAAAAAAGTCTGGCAAGCTTGGAAGGCCGAGCTTGTCGGTCATGCGTCGTCACGAATCAGTGAAGCGGAATTCACGGCGATGCAAGACCGAGTGAAGGTGTCAGCTGCAGTGAAGGGAAAGCACCTGTTTATGCCTATTCGTGTAGCGGTGATCGGGCAGCCGCACGGAACGGAGTTAAAAATCCTGGTTCCGCTTCTCGACAAATCGTCACTCATTAAACGTGTGGAGCAGTGCCTTTAAAATGCTGAAGATCTACAACACCCTTACGAAAAACAAAGAAGACTTTAAACCACTTAAAGACGGTGAAGTGTCGATCTATGTTTGTGGTCCAACGGTCTACGACTTTCTTCATGTCGGAAACTTTCGCGGTCCTGTTGTTTTCAACATGATCCGGAACTGGCTGGAAGCAAAGGGCCTTAAGGTAAAATATGTTTCCAATTTCACAGATATCGACGATCGCATTTTGCAGCGATCTCTAAAAGAGAATGTCGATTCACTTGTGATCAGTGAACGTTATATTGCCGAATACAAAACCGACTTTAAGAATCTCGGCCTTCGGCCCCAGGACGCGAACCCAAAGGTGACCGAGCACTTACCGGCCAT
>JAXMMN010000833.1:0-4808 GCA_034366485.1 Bdellovibrionales bacterium | reverse complement strand
TACTAAACTGGAAGCAATTTCCATTTGGTGGTCGATGAGTAAAGCAGATTTGAAACGCCCGGTTTTTCTACAAAAGCTATTCGACATACTTTCCTCACCAATGATTGTGGGTCTATTCGTGACTTTCACAATGACGTGGCTAGCGCTCCAGTATTACGAGAGCCAACACGATCCGTCTGCCATCGACGAAGGATCTGCGATTGGAATCCTCGATCAAATCCACCGTAAAACCATCGACTTTCGCCTTATCAACCGCGGCGAATTTGCTGGCAGTCCAAGGGTCGCAGTTCTTGCTATTGATGACGCCTCGATCGAACGCGAAGGCCGCTGGCCATGGCCAAGAGAGAAAATTGGTCGTCTCATTGAAAACGCCGTGGACGCAGGTGCCAAAATAGTTGCCTTCGACGTCGTATTCTCCGAATCCGATCCGAATTCGTCTATAAAAACTCTATCAAAACTTAAGTTTCAATTGGGCCAAGCAAAACTAAAAGCGAATAGCGCGGTTTCTTCTGAAGTCCTCGACATGATTTCAAAAGAGATTGATGCCAGCAATTCTGACAAGAAGTTTGGCGAAACGATTGGGCTCTATCAAGACTCGGTCGTCATGGGATCCTATTTCGACTACGAATCATTCAATGCGGGCGAAACTGTCAACCCCCTGCGTGACTTTTGCATCGACGCTCATTACAGCCGCACTTACGAAAAGAAGTACTGGGAAAAAGAAGCGATCTTTCCGATCGTGATCGACCCGACCACGAGTGTTTCCGACTCTAGTACCGCTAAGCTCAAACGCCCCCCACAGGCCTTGCTTGATCGCGCGGCTCTTCACATTACATCAACCGAGATCGGAAGAGCTGCAAAATGGTTCTCGGCAAATCCAACGGCGGTAAACGCAATCGTCGAGTCGCTACGCGTGTTGGATGTCGAAATACCGACAGATGTTGTTCCGATTCTTTTTGTTTGGGCCAATATCGGCGACGAACAAGGTTTGTATGATCTTTTGGACAGTGACCCAAGTCTTAAGCGTTTTGCCAATCGCCCAATGATCGTTCAAATTTTCAACATCACTCTTAAGGCCCTAACCCCTCCGCAGCTAGCCGACTTAAGACAGGATCTAGGTTCGGAGGTCATGGGATACTGTCGTCGCTTCCTCACCGACGAGGACGAACTTCTCGACAAAGCAAAATGGGCAAAGTCCGTCGATCAGCCGGCCGACGTGATTGACGCTCAATGGCCGATCTTTGGCTACGAACCGCTTTGGGAAGAACTAAAGGCGGAAGGAAAAGTTCAGAGTAAAACTTCACTCAAAGAGGAAATTCAATCCTGGAGATCTAACGCCCACATCAATAGCGTAAAAGGTTACGAGCGCGCGTGGATAAGTATTCCAGAAGTCGCCGCTACAACAAGACACACCGGTTACTTCAATGCGGAACTTGATCCCGATGGAACGGTTCGTCGAACTATGCTGCTCTCTCGGCGAGGGAACTTTTATATTCCGTCTCTCGCATTGAAAACGTTTCTTCTCGACCGAGGACTTCAAGCGAGATTCAGTTACCAACCAGATCTTCGCCGCTCGCTTGTTTTAGGCCTAAAAGGCACCAAGCGCAGCCAGCGAAAAATCATTCATCAACTTGAGATCATCGACGCCAAAGATAAAGTACGGATGCAAATCCCCGTCGACGAGGCGGGACGCATGATGATTAACTATTCTGGTCCTCAACAAATGTTCGAATACGTCAGTGCGTCGTCAATCTTGAACAACGAGCGAGATGTTGTCGTTCAGAGTCGAAAACAGGATCCAGAGACTGGCATCAAAGGCACCTACACCGAAAAAGTCGAAAAAAAGAAGTTCCTCAAAGACAAACTTCTGATTGTCGGCGCCACGGCCATTGGCGTTTATGATTTGCGTCTTTCACCGTTTGAAGAAAATTATCCCGGAGTCGAAACCCACGCGAACGTTCTTTCGAACCTTCTCACCGAAGAGGCCCGAGCTTCTGGCGAAGCGATTCCTGCAACACAGCCGGGGTTTCTCAAGGTTCACCCACTTGAAGAACACTACATGTGGATTTTGATATTCGTCGGCGGTCTCTTGATTGCAGCGGCATTGACTTGGCTCGGCTCGGTCTACGGCCTTTTACTTACAATCGGGCTTTTACTTTCGATCTACTTCCTCGATCGCTATGTTCTGTTTGCCAACGGCTATGTGTTTAACGTCTCTATTCCGACGATCACTGTGTTTTTAAATTTTGTCGGCATCACGTCGTACAAGTACTTCACAGAAGAAAGAAAGAAGCAGGAACTCAAAGGCACTTTTGCGAAATACGTTTCGCCCGCCATCGTTGACGAGATCTTAAAAGATCCGGGCAATATCGAACTCGGCGGCAAAAAAGTTGAGCTAACGGTGATGTTTTCCGACGTTCGCGGCTTCACAACTATTTCTGAAAAGCTTGATCCGCGCGCACTTTCCAGCCTCCTCAATAGCTACCTGACACCGATGACAGATCTTGTTTTCGAAACCAAAGGCACCCTCGACAAGTACATGGGCGATGCCATTATGGCTTTTTGGGGTGCGCCGATTCCGTTGGAAGATCATCCCCAGCGTGCCGCCACATGTGCTTTAAAAATGCTCAAACAGCTCAAGGTGCTACAGGCAGAGTACGCAGCCAAAGGCCTACCAACGATCGACATCGGAATTGGGCTCAATACTGGAGATATGAGTGTCGGAAACATGGGCTCTAACACCGTGCGAAGCTACACGGTCATGGGCGACTCGGTGAACCTTGGGTCACGCCTTGAGGGCATTAATAAAGAGTACGGAACTCGAATCATCGTCAGCGAGTTCACGCAGAGGCGAATTGCTCAAGATTTCATTACGCGTGAAGTCGATTGGGTTCGAGTGAAAGGAAAGGCTCAACCCGTGCGCATTTTCGAACTCATGGGAACCAAAGCGAGCGGTCCCCTTGCGCCCGACGGACAACTCTTGGCGCTTTTGCCTGAGTTCGAAAAGGGATTCCGCCTCTACCACGAGCGGAAGTTCGACGAAGCCGTTGTTGCGTTCACGGCGGCCCTCAACACAAAACCCGATGACGAGTGTTCACAGCTCTACATCGAACGCTGCAACGAGTACCTCGCAGAACCGCCCGGAAATGATTGGGACGGCGTCTATACGATGAAAACAAAATGACATCGCTGGATGACATCGCCTAGCGACTTTCGCTAGGCTTTTGTCATGCTCCGCATCGCGTGCCTTCTGGCGTCCACCTTCACCCTTTTCCTGTTCAGCCAATTCGCGCACGCGGCCTCAACAACACGAATTCTCACCAAAGGTGGCGGCGCTGTTTTGATTTCGGCGGCGTCCATGTTTAGCGATTACGAGAAGCAGACCGTGAACCTCGTTGGCGATGTGCAAATCACGTTCGGCGGGCAAAGCATGCGCTGCGATCGCGCGATCATGGATAAAAAAACGGGAAAATTTGTCGCCGAAGGAAACTTCATTTTGGCGTCGCCAACCGCCTACGTCGAAGGCTCACGAGCAGAAATTTCTTATGAGGATAGCACTGGTTTAATTTACGACGGCTTCGTGAAGTCCGGTCAGGTTCTTTTTCAAGGTCAAGTTATCCGAAAGACCGGGCCCGAAACTTACATCGCAGAAAAAGCGTCCTACACTGCCTGTACGACCTGTCCGCCCGCTTGGAGTTTTAGTGGCTCACACATCGATGCCGAAATCGGCGCGTACGCTTACATCAAAAGTGCGTGGTTTTATTTAGCCGGCTTTCGATTTTTTTGGCTTCCCTATCTCGTTGTTCCCTTAAAAAGTGAACGCCAAACGGGAATTCTATTTCCGTCGTACGATTTTGAAAATGAAGGTTTCGCCATCGGAGTTCCATTTTTCTGGGCTATTTCACGCAGCCAAGATTTAACATTTACACCCAAACTCTATACCCAACGCGGGTGGAAAGCTCTGTTCAACTATCGCTATGCCCTGACCGAAGACAGTGGCGGTGAAATGAACTTTGGCTTCAGCAACGATCGCTATTTCGCCAATGATGCAAATCTACCGACCCGCCCAGGATCCGAAAGATCCAATCGTTGGTTTCTAAGCCACGATCACATTTACACATTGCCCGGTGGGTACATCAATCGCGCTCGCCTGGGGCTCGTTTCCGACCTTCGCTACGCTCGAGACTTCCCAGAGGAAATGCGGGGACTGGGCGATCCAGCTCTCGAAAACCGGCTGTCGTTGACTAAGAACTCAGAATCCATTCACTCAAGCATTGAAGCTGCTTACTACGTGAATCAGCTGAAATCTGATCCGCTAGAGGGAAATGCAGACAGCGTTCATCGCTTTCCTGAGTTCAAGCAATCCGGTGTAGATAGAAGTTTATTCGGTTCACGGGTTTTTCTTCGTTGGGATTTCAATTACGTAAATTTCGCGCGAGAAGATCTCTCGTACGATGACGTGATTGTCACAAGCACAGATCCCTTTCGTCAAATCGACCGCACCCGAGGATCGGGAGGAACCGGCAGCGGAACTTATCAGCCGGGCGTCGATTTGATTCGTACCGGACAACGTCTTGATCTGCGTCCAGAAATCTCTGCGCCGTTTCGACTTGGTAAGTACTTCGATCTTTTGCCATCGCTTCAGCTGCGCCACACTCAGTACTCCTTCAACGTCACTGTTCCGCAAGGCACCGCCTTTGATGTCATTCCTACCAGGCAGTACATTCGTGGCCGTTTGGCGCTTCGAACTCAGATTTCGCGCGTCTACGATCTTGACGACGAGATTATAGAAACTGAAGAGCCCCAGG
>JAXMMN010000832.1:0-1719 GCA_034366485.1 Bdellovibrionales bacterium | reverse complement strand
AATCGGGCGCCAATCTTGATCACCAATCAGGCCTCGCTCGACATATTCGCGATACGCCCTTCGTTCGAGATCCAAAACTGCAAGTCCCGTCAGCAGGAGCTGCAAGCTTTCTGTCGTCAGCAGTAGGCTTGCGAACTTTCGCACGTCCGCAAGGGCGACTTTTGGCTTTCCGTCCAATGTTCCCTCAAGCAAGCGAATTTTCGTCACGCTGATGAGATCCAGCGTGTCTGGTGACGGCAGGTGATGAGGAGAGAGAAATTTTTCGTTTTTGAGAAGCTCTGCCAATGGCGCCGCAGTTTCAATATCCCAGAATTGAAACCCATCAAGTTTTTCGAAAAGTGCTGTGTCACCCTTCAGTCGGCCGCGCTCTAAAAACGATCGACCTTTGATCCAGTCATCTTGGTACCTAAGAAGAAATTCTCTTGAGGCGGGTGGAACGAGTGGCTCTTTTCGTCCGAACGCAGAGGTCAAGGGCGACCAAAGAACTAAACTGTTGAGGCGAGGACCCGCATCTGATTCGGCATTTGGGCCCGCACGAGAGCCAGTCTGCTTCAGCAAGGCTCCGATTTCCGAGGTGTCGATGAACTCTGCGTCAGCCAAATACTGCTCAAGATGTCGACTTTGAATTTCTTTGATCGCATCAAGGCGGTCGGTGATCGCACCACGAATTAGGAGTTCAATTGAAAGGAGATAAAGAAAAAAGAGCGCAATCGATGAGAGCGCTCCGATAATCAGAGAGTGGTGGCGGCGGATTAGGCTGGTTGGGCTCGAAGCCACGTCTTGACGTATATCTTCCACGCTATGAGAGCATTGTTCATCTCAATGCGAGCAAGCTCAAGCTCCGCGCGCTTTTCTATCAAGACCTGGTTCCAAGAATGTTCATTTTTATACTTCTTGAATTCAGCTTGAATCTCTTTCCAGCGGGCTTGTGCAGCCACGATCCGGTCTCGCAGCGCCTGGACTCGTTCACGGCTTGCGCCGCGCGCAATAATTCGCTTTTCATCCATCGCAATTCGGGCTTTGAGGATTTCTTCGGCCGAAACTTTCTTCAGGCGTTTAGCTAGACCAACGACGGCCATCGAGGCGATCACCCATTTGCTGGGGTCCCACTGATACCATCGAACGCCGTTGCGGTAATCGGCTTGGAAATAATGGTGATAGTTGTGATAGCCCTCACCGAACGTCAAAAAAGCCATCGTGAAACTGTCACGAGCGGTATTTTTGTCCGTGTACGGTTGATTGCCAAACTTGTGGGCCGCGGAATTGATGAGGAAAGTGCTGTGCTGAGAAAGCACGATCCGCGTGAGTCCGCCGACTAAGAGGCCCGGCCAAAAACCAAAACCAAAAAGCATTCCCAAAAGTCCAGGAACGATAAAGCCCATGAACGTCGCAAAGAAGATGTAGTAACGGTCCTGAAGTTTCACCCAGCGATGTTGCGCAAGATCGCGCGGGATTAGGTTGAAATCGGGATGGCGATCCTTGATCAACATCCAGCCCAGATGCGCATGGAAAAAACCTTTGTTGATCGTGTATGGATCTTCATCCGTATCGACCTCGCGGTGATGGCGACGGTGATCAGCGGCCCAGCGGAGCGCTGAACCTTGAAAGGCCATCGAGGCGACCATCAGGAACATCATCTGCACCCACATCGGAACGTCAAAGCTGCGATGAGCGAAATATCGGTGATAGCAAACCGTGATGCTGAGATTCGAGATCGAG
>JAXMMN010000831.1:0-3878 GCA_034366485.1 Bdellovibrionales bacterium | reverse complement strand
CATTGTTGTGATTTTGTTCGCCATGGTGAACATGGTTGTCGTCGTGCGCGTGTTCAGCATCGTGAAGGTGTGAGAACTTGACGATGATTTGTCGCTCAGACACACAGGCACCCAAAGCGGAAGCCGCTCCAGAAACCACGATCATCAAAACTGAAATCAACGTTAGAAAGTTTCGCACGACCGTTTTAGGAGACCATATGTGGTTCTGAATTTCAATTGATTTCAAGGCTCTCGATGTACGGACTGCGGCGCTAAAGATAAGTTTCCTGATGCGATTCTCAACCTTCCCATGTTGGAATCACAAGCCGAAGTGTCTCATTTCGGGCACAACGGCGGCCAAGCTTTGGCTGCGCTGTTGATCATAAAACTTTGTCACGCGGCGAAATTCGTCGCTCAAATCTTCGAATTCTGCAGTGTTCAGCTGCTGTAAAACAGCTTCAAGAAATTCAGCTGAATCATGTTGAGTATGTAAATTAAAATATTCTGAAATCTGCTCTTTCGCAGCCTGCTTAATTTCGTGAGGGAGGTTTGCAACGTTAAAGTATCCGGGATTCTGAAGTATGTTGGCCACTGTTGTTCTTGGCAGGTGGGCGTGCGGCGAGTTTTTCAGATACTTGAGAAGATCGACAAGACCAAAAAGATTGTACGCTTGTACGGTGGTGTTGAACGCGACTTCCAGCTTTTCTTGGTAGCGATCTTTCAAGTCGTTGAGTTGAGTAAGGCTTGCTTCGAATGTCGACCATTTTAGGGGATAGCGAATGTACTCACCCAGTGCTTCGATGCCATCAATAGACACCATGATTCGAATTGATTTGAATTCTGGTATCAGCGGCTCAAGCCAGCTCGGAATGCGAGTTAAATTGGTGTTGTAAGAGATTCGGATTTTTTGGCTGCGTTTGGACAAAACCAGCTTCTTTAGAAAGTCGACGTGGGCCAGATTAAGAAAGGGTTCGCCACCAGCAAAGTTAATTTCCTCAACAGAGTCAGAGATTTTGAGGAGATCGTCCCAGATCTCTGGAATTTCGGACCAATTCTTCCAATCAATTTTGTCGTAGGATCCAATTGATTCTGAAATGATTTTTGATGCCGTGGCGCCAGAATCTTTCCACTCTTTGTAGAGTAAAGACGAAGAAAACGGCGAGCACATACGACAGGCTAAATTGCAGACATTGCCGACTCTAAGATCCATTGTGCGAATCGCAACAGGCTGAGCCGAATTTATGCGGATCGCAGTATTTTCTAGCTCTTGAATTCGGCGGCTCTTGAGTCCGGTTTCCTCCTGCCGAAAGCAGGTCGCACAGGTTTTTGGCCACTGTTGGCTTTCCATTTTCTCGCGAAAGTTTTTTAAGTAACTCGAATGCCACGCCGCCAATAGGCCTACTGACAATACAGATCGTTCGGCCAAATTTTCACCAAATTCGTCTTTTTTGGAATATTGCGGATACGTAAGACAGCAGGCATTAACGATGCCTGCATTGTTGATAAAGAGGTGAGTGAATGGCAGCGGGCATAGTGGTCGACTCAAACCCTGGTTCTCCTGAACTAATCTTGATACTGGGGATTAGTTTTGCACATTTTTTCTGAATAGGGAGTCATCCTGCGTTGGCAAAAGGGACTTACAATGTTGGAACCGGCCCAAAGGCCACGTTTGTTGTTTCGCGCCTCCGCCTCGGCTGCCTGATATTTTCCATTGGAGTGGCGCGGGAAATCCCAGGCGAATCCCATACGAACAATTTCGGCATTGATGTCCATACCAGCTTTCGAGAGAAAACACGTTTGCCGTGCATACGAGGCGCCGTCGCATTCGACGTCAATGTACTGGTCTCTCACCAGAGATTCGACAAACCGAATTGATTCGTCGCTGAAGTCATTTCCCACTTCTGGTGCGTCGATTCCGCTGATCCTTACTTTGATTCGACTGCCATCGGATCTTGTTCCAAGGCAGGTATCACCGTCATGGCATGAGACAAAGAAGATCGAATCGCTTGCGCGTGCTTCAGATTGGGAAATCGACAGTCCGAGTGGCAGTGTCAAAGCAAGGATACGCAACAAGGCAAGCGTCATGGGGGTGCGGCGAAACATAATACCTCCAGCAAGAGCTACCGGCGTAGCAAGGCGGCATTTCATATTCAAGCTGCTTCTTCCGTCAATTGAGACAGTTTCATGAAACAACATGGTGGGCTTGTGAAGACAATTCCGAGGCTACCTGAAACTTAGGTTTTAATTAGAGGCATGTTTAAACGGGGACTGATTTCGAGCACAGCGACTGCCATGATTGGCTTGGCAGCATTGGTTTTCACCTTCGTGGGCTGTGGAAATGGCGGATCAGCAAGCATAGGTTCTCAAGGAGGCGGCGAAGAGACCAACGAGTCTGCCTTCACCCTAAAATGCGAAGAAGTCAGATTTTTTACTCTTATCAACTTGTATCGCCAAAACGCTGGGTTTGCGACTTTGGCAATAAGCCAAGGCGCAACTGAGGCGGCTCGTTGGCACGCGCGAGACATGGGGGAGAGCGCCTACTTTTCTCACACGGACTCTCTCGGGCGCGATCCCTCTTCCCGAGTAGCTGACTTTGGCTACAGTGGAACAGCGGGCGAAAATGCGGCCGCGGGCAATGCAACCGCCATCGGTACTTTTTGTCAGTGGAAAAATTCAGCAGGGCACAATGCGAACATGCTACGACCCGAGTTTCGAGTGATCGGCATCGGTACTGAAACCGTGCAGTCGTCTCAATATGGAAGCTATTGGTCGACGCCGTTTGGCTTTTCAATGGTGGACGACGATGGATCGCCGGCTGTCACGAGTCCGAGAATCGAAAACGGCACTTGTCAGCTTCCGACGTCGGTCCCCAGCTGCTAGTCGCGAATAGCCAAACGAAAAGCCGTAAGTGAAGGTTCGAGATCGGTTGCTAGATGACTGTGATCAAGCATCTGACCAAGCGAGGATGGTATCTCAACCTTTCTGCCGATCAACGGCTCAACAACAGATTCAAATTTCGCTGGGTGGGCCGTCGCACAAATGATCGCGTCCTGCGATTTGAATCTTTCGAGGTTTCGGACAAAGACTGCTGTCGCCGTGTGTGGACACCAGATTTCGTTGTAAGGCTGATCTTTGATCGTTTGAGAAATTTCGATGTCACTAACGGATTCAGAGTCTACGTTTTCAATTAACTGGTTGTGGTTGGGGAAAAGTGATCGAAGTCTTTCGATATTGCTCGGCGCACCGACGTCCATCGCGTTTGCGAGGGTCGGGACAGTTGCAAAAGGCTTCCATTCTTTAGTCGTGAGAAAATTTGTCAGCGATCGATTGGCGTTTGTCGCAAGAACCACTTTGCCAATGGGGGCTCCGAGAGACTTTGCCCACATAGCCGCAACACCGTTTCCAAGATTTCCAGACGGCACAATCAAATTTGGTTTTGAGCCTGATTGCGAAGCGTACTCAACGCTTGCTCGAGCGTGATAGATCATCTGTGGCAGCAGGCGGCCGAGGCTTATGCTATTGGCGGAAATAAAACTATGATTAGATTGTAGTTCAAAATCGGCGATCGCATCTTTTGCAAGTTTTTGACAGGAATCAAAATCACCATGGACAGCAAAGGCGCGAACGTTTTCACCCCAAAACGTCAATTGCTTTTCTTGCCTTGCAGAGATTCGACCCTTTGGAAAAAGGATGACAACTTGAAACCCTTCCCGTTTGTAAAAGGCCGATGCGACTGCACTTCCGGTGTCGCCGGACGTTGCGACGAGAACCGTTTTCATTCGTTTTCTTCCAGAGTTGTCAGACTCCATGCAGTTCAGTATTTGGGCTAAGAACCTTGCCCCCACATCTTTGAACGCCAGCGTCTGACCATGATACAACTCAAGCACGGAAGTCTTTGG
>JAXMMN010000830.1:0-4935 GCA_034366485.1 Bdellovibrionales bacterium | reverse complement strand
AAGATTGGCGCCCGATTGATGCCAACACCACTCGTCGCGCAAATCGAGCCTTCTTAGCGACAAGTAGTTACCTGAGTGCGCTCACCGAGGAAGCCGTGCTAAAAAAAGTTCTGGAACTTCCGCAGATCCCGCCCGCTTTTTGCGCCGGAATCAACCAGCGCCTTCCGGCCGATCTCTCACTTAGAGATCAGCTGACGGGCCTTTGGCCCTTTGAACGCACGTACCGCGAGGGCTTCAAGCGACTCGATGTGGCGGTTGAGCTCGCGAAGAAAAGCTGTCGAGTGAAACTGTTTCGGGTTCTTTACGATGAATCCGTTTATGAGTCGGTCGACCCAAGTGCACCCTGGCCGCTGGCGATTCTTCCCTACTTCCGAACTGTGTTCGCCCTGAGAGACTTATCGAACTGGCCGATTTACTTCGACGGTTACGCCAGAAAATAGTCAGAGCCCCGAAAAAACAGATGTCCGTCTATTTTCCACGCCAGCTGTGAGGCGCGTCTCGACGGTAGGCGTCAAACAGCATCCCGCCGTAAGGAGCCAACCATTCCTCTGTCAAAGTGATGAGCGCGGCCGGCTGACCGTGCTGAAAGACCTGATCAAAAGCATCAGAAAATCGACGAGCCATCGCAGGATCAAGCGTCTTGATTCGCTTCAACAGTCCCTTGCCAAGCCCTGTCCAGGCGCCGCGCGATCGGCAATAGAAATCGCCAAGATCACCGTAGAGCCGTGCAGCTGACGCATTCATTTCATGCCGTGACCTGGGCTCTCGCAAATCGTCGATGAGTTCGGAAATATTGTAGCGACGATCTTCCACCTCTTCTGCCGTCAATGCCGGTGGCCCTTCCTTCAAAATCATGGAGGCCAATGCCTTTGCCTCGTCTGTCGACTTGCTTGGACCGGGGACCTCGAGGCCTTCTTTCACCATTTCACAAAGAGTCGCAGAACCTTCTGGACGATCAACACGGTGAAAGAAATAGCGAAGCGTTTCTAAATCGTGAATGAACGCCTCAACTGGCCAACCCTTGTGGGTGAAAGACTCCCGATAGGCCGCTGGCACCTTAGGAAAAATGACCACCAAATCGAGATCTGAATAAGCAGAAGCCTCACCACGAACCACGGAGCCCGCCACCAAGACGGCGTCAGCCCCGTGATAACGGGTTTCAAAGAGGTCTTTGGCTGCAAAAATTGGCGAATAGAGCGGGGACGTTCGAGGGGGCTGATTCATGCCGAAAAGTATCTAGGGGAAAACCCGGCCGAATGCTACTCAAACTTTTAAGCGTTGCACCTGGGCCCAGGGTTGGGTATCAGATGGGGCTTTTGATCTAACACTTTCGAGAGGTTTAAGACACGATGGCGACACCAACAGCCGGCAGCGTTCGACAATTCATTGATCATAACTACCGCCACTTCAATGCGGCAGCGCTGAAAGATGCAGCACAAGCCTACGAAAAGCATCTCGCCGGTGGCGGGAAAATGCTCGTTACTCTGGCCGGCGCGATGTCGACGGCCGAACTTGGAATTTCGCTCGCCGAAATGATCCGTCAGGACAAGGTTCATGCGATCTGCTGCACGGGCGCAAACCTCGAAGAGGACGTCTTCAACCTCGTTGCTCACGATCACTATGTGCGCATTCCTAATTATCGTGATTTGACTCCGGAAGATGAGCAAAAGCTTCTCGATCGTCACCTCAATCGCGTCACCGACACCTGCATTCCCGAAGAAGAGGCCATCCGCCGAATTGAAAAAGCGGTGCTTGATCACTGGGAAAAGGCCGACAAATCTGGCGAGCGCTATTTCCCACACCAATTTATGTACAAGATTCTCCTCAGCGGCGAACTTAAAAAGTATTACCAAATTGATCCCAAGGATTCTTGGCTGATGGCGGCCGCTGAAAAAAATCTCCCGATGATCGTTCCTGGCTGGGAAGATGCGACTCTCGGAAACATCTTCGCTTCCTACGTTATTGATGGCGGCATCAAGAATGTTCACACCGTTCGATCTGGCATCGAGTACATGACAGAACTCGCTGGCTGGTACACAGAAGTTGCGCCAAAGTCCTCGATCGGATTCTTCCAAATCGGAGGCGGAATCGCAGGCGACTTCCCAATTTGCGTCGTTCCAATGCTTCATCAAGATCTGAAGCGCGATCACGTACCTCTGTGGGGATATTTCTGTCAGATTTCCGATTCCACAACTTCGTACGGTTCGTACTCGGGCGCGATTCCGAATGAAAAGATCACTTGGGGAAAACTAGGAGTTGAAACTCCGCGCTATGTGATCGAATCAGACGCGACAATTGTTGCACCACTGATCTTCGCTTACGTTTTAAACAAGTAATTTGAATTTACCGGCTGGGAGGTCGAATGAAGAAATTGAATGCGTTCACGGCTGCTGCTTTCTCGATGTTCTTTATTTCGACCTT
The DNA here is from genome assembly GCA_034366485.1 of Bdellovibrionales bacterium. GTDB lineage: Bacteria > Bdellovibrionota > Bdellovibrionia > Bdellovibrionales > JAMPXM01. The sequence goes on along the minus strand of JAXMMN010000830.1, from coordinate 2,514 downwards.
CTCTGCTCCGGCCCACGCGTGCGGACCAGAAGTCGCACAATTTATTGCAGACGTCGGGCCTGTCACGACGCTGTCGAACGGCGCTTGTGAGTTCAAGATCGATCTCGATTTGCGAAAGCCCCGTCATCAATTTTCACCGATGTTCACCTGCCCACTCGACATTGATCTCCTAGGCACCTACCCTGTTCGGCAAGATGTCTGCACAGTCCAAAAAGGCGACGAGATTTCAGGCGTTCTTGTGAAGATGACCCCTGAGTCAGATCACTTGATTCTCGAGTAACGCACGCCGTACGATTAACTGATGCGGTTGATCGAAAAAGTTCTGATTTCAGTGGTTCTTTTGGTGGCAGCCTATATGGCTTGGCTCTCGCCGTTGGCTTACTTGGTCGCCGCCTGGCCAACTCCCACCGTGATGATCATGCTTTTTGCGCCGGTTCTTCTCTTTTTCATTCCAAGTGTCATCCTTCGATTTCTTCCGATCGATCGGAAAATTAAAGACATTTTTATTGCGGCGACGATCGCAGGCGCACTGTTTATTCTCTTTACGCTAAAACAATCAGGAACGACCGGGCCCTTAGATCGGTTCATTCGCAATGACGAAAGCAAGATTGTCTGCTCCGCCAAAGTTTTCGATGTTTCAGATAGGAAAAAACGAATTCAGGGCCACTGCACCTTTCAGCTCTTCACCCCTAACCAAGGCAAAGTTGGACGATTCTCTCAAAAAGGTAATGCGAATGAATGTGTCGAATCATTGGCAAGTGCCTGTCTAAATTTTTGCGGCAAACTAACTGAACCCGGTGGCAGCCCAGTGAATACGCTGATCGTCAATTTTGGACCGAAAGAAAATTTCGACGAAGTTCATTTGCCCTTTGCCGCAACTCAATCACTAGCTTTGGTTTCCTGCGACGATGAGTATTTTTACAAGCAACGACAAACCCCTGAATTGATCGAGAACTTGAACAACTAAGGTGAACTAAGACCGTAAAAATATCCATCGCGCGATCCGACGTAGATGCGGCCTTTCCATATAGCCGGAGTAGATTCGACGCATCCGCGCGGTGCCGAAGTTACCCAATGCGTGGTCGGTAAAGTCCCTTCATCATTCAATTGAAAAGCTTCAATTCCGGATTTTTGGCAGCGACCAACGATGAGATGATCGTCGATAATATTTGGCGAAGACCATTCATGATGACCCAGCTTTTTGCGCCACATTTCGCGGCCTGTGATTCGGTCAAACGAAATTAGATCTCCAGGATGAGTTGTTACGACAATCGCATTTCGCTTCATGTCCAACGCCGGTGTTGACCAAATCCCACCATTGTCACTTTCACTGCGCCCTGGAACATACGCTGACCAGAGAATAGGATTCACCCGGTTCATTGGATCAAGCTTGATCAACTGTCCGACTTCTTCTACGCGCTGACGCGAAGCTCTTTCTCCGCGCCCATTATCAAGTTCTTTTTGAACAGCAACATAGAGATTTCCTTTTTCATCCATGATCGGAGTCGCATCGGCATCGTCGCCTGCCCAAAAAGTGAAGACGATTTCTGCGTGTTTATTTTTTACTCGCGTCCAATCCACTCCAACGACCATTCCGCCCGAGTTCGTCCAGTAGGCGCGATTGCCGAATACAACAGGCGAACTTTCAATGGAAATCATCGTGTCACGCTTTTCTGGATGAAGCATTTCTAGCATTTCCTCCGTCCAGCCCGGCATTTGAACTTCGATTTCAGGCGTCACGGCGACACGGTTGTATCCGTCGATTTTTCGGTTGAGCTTCACGACGTAGAACCACGAATTCTCGCCTCCAACAAAGAGGCGATCATCCACGATCGACCCATTGCTATCCCAATCGTCATTCCAAAGTCGTCGACGCACTTTGTAGGCATCAAGACTGTACACTTCGACAGCGTCGCCGCGATCAAGTGCAAGAATTCGATATTTGTTGTCGCGCGATCCAAAGTATAAAAGCGGAAATCCGTCCGGATCGATCGTCACGGATCCTTTGATAATGTCACCTGTTGGAAATGGATTTCTGGTGGGCTGACCTGTCAAAGCGTTAACGAAGTGCACCTGCCGATCGTAGGCACCGAAAATCACTTCCGTTATTCCGTCCGCTCTTTGATAGACGACGGGTTGCCCCGTCCATCCACTTCCACACCATTGCTTGCAGTCATTTTTGCCAACACAGGATTCGGAACACATCGGTCGATCTGGATAGCGCCAAAGTACTTTCGGAACTGCCGCTACCACGGGCCCGGTTCCATAAAAGGTGCGCGATGGATTTCCGCGAAACATCGTTAAGCCTTGAATGGAACCCCAGGGTCTTCCGACATTTTCAGGCCTTGAGACGGTGCGAAGATCTAAAGTGAAGTCTAAATTTTTAAGCAAGAGCCCACTTTTTGAATTCCCAATTTCCAATTTCTCGGACAATTCCTCCGTCGTCGGAAGGCCAGTGGTTGGAAGTGCGTTGTCGTAAATAGCAACCGGTGGAGACTGATCCGTGCTTGGTGC
>JAXMMN010000829.1:0-1581 GCA_034366485.1 Bdellovibrionales bacterium | reverse complement strand
TGATTGGCTTTTTCAGTCCCATCAAATTAATCGCGACCCACTTGAACGGCGCAAAAAAGTTTGAAAGACCAAACCGATACGTCATTGGAATCAGTTTTGTGTAGTACCCCATGACAAGGCCTGGCGCGTTCGCGGCTTTTGCCCATTCGATATTTGGAACGAGGGAGCGCTTCCAGTTGGCGGGATCGGCGACGACGACAACCAGGTGGCTTGCAGTGCGCGCAGCGGATTGATTCAAGCAGGCATTTACGACTTTTTGTTTTAGCTCGGGATTTTTGACCCAGTAGAAGTCCCAAGTCTGGGTGTTGGAAGAGTTGGGAGCTAGTACGGCGGCATCGAAGGCCTTTTTGATAGCGTCTTCCGGAAAGGGATCGGCTTTAAATTTCCGGATACTTCTTCTCTTTTTGACGACTTCAAAAAAGTCCACAGCCCCACCTTGCCAAGCAAATGATATGTTCTCCTCTAGGAGCATGAGCGGCGACAGCATGTGCGGCAATTTGTAAGTAGGACTCAATTTTGTTTTAAGACTATCGACCAACTGGACCTTGGACTTGGCGAAGAGTTTCAGATTCTACAAGTGTTTCAATTGGCTTAACTTAAAAGCGTTTCGGTTCGAGAAAATTCAAACATCACAAGACGAGGCAAAATGAACGACATTCAGATAGCAATTGCGAATCCGCTAGTATTTTCGGCTCTTCTTATCATTGTTCAAGGCACGATCATCGGCTTAAGCAGGTTCTATTTTGTTGGTACCAAAAAGTTTTCTTATACAACGCTTACTCCTGGAGTCACACAAGGTCCAAAATGGTATGCGTCGCTGAATCGAATCTACGTGAATGCGATCGAATCTATTGCGGTGTTCGCACCGGCTGTTATTCTCTGTTTGATCGCGGGAAAAAATCTAGAAATGCTTCAAACGGTCACTTGGGTCTACTTGGTAGGGCGTTTGGCATATACTGTTGTTTATCTTGCTGGCGGCTACACAATTCTCTGCTCGTTTGCATGGCTGATCGGCTTCTTTGCGACACTTGCAGGTTGGTTGCTACTGCTTGTTTAAGATTGATCTTCCGGTTCGCATTCAAAAATACAACATTCATCGGCAAATCGCCGAGACGGATTTGTCACAGGTCTACGAGGCAACGATCGAGGATCAATCTCGATGTTGCCTCAAGGTCGTAAAAAGCAAATCGGAAGAAGTTCCAACACTTGATCAAATTCGCTTCCGTACGGAGGCATCCGTACTGTCCCAGATCAAAAGCCCACAAGTCGTGCAAGTCTATGAAGTTGGCGAAATTCAAGGGCACGGCTTTATTTCTCTCGAGTGGGTAGAGGGAAAACCGCTAAGTGACTTCATTAAAGACACTGCGCTTTCGCAAATCGAAGCACTTCAAATTGTTTCTCAGGTTTGCCTCGGCCTGGTTGCCGTTCATGGCAAGGGTCTTCTTCATTTGGATATCAAGCCCGACAACATCATGATCTCCCAGGATGCCAATGGAGCGAGGCTTGCTAAGATCGTCGACTTTGGATTTGCAGGAAATTCTGGCACAGACATCAACGGATTAATGGGAACACCAAGATATA
>JAXMMN010000828.1:0-1144 GCA_034366485.1 Bdellovibrionales bacterium | reverse complement strand
GGCGTTCGCGCCAAATTTACAACGACTCGTTCGATCACGACCCCAAATTCAGGATGAAGAATCGGATCATTGAAATCTTCGAACGGGTCGGTCCGTTCGTAGGTGAATACGCCATCAGCTTTCTCTTCAAAGGACGCGATCCATTCTCGCTCGGTCTTCGGCAAGAGCTTACCTTGTGAAATTTTGGCGACGACCACCAAAAGTGCACCGAGCACCACGAAGGCCAAGAGAATCGAAATTCTCTGCTGCCAAGTGCGAGATTGGAACCAAGAAAAACCGACGGACAATTGCTTTTTTCGAGTGTGAAAAGAGTTAATCGCACTGACTTTTGACTGCACGAGAAGTTCGCGCAAAAGGCCTTTTGAATCGCTCATCGCGCGCTTGCCGAAGGCTTGAAAACCGCGAATAGCTGAGATCACTTTTAAAACCTGAAACCCGATGCGCTGACGAATGGTCAGGCGCCCACCGGCCGTCGAAAGAGACGACTCACCGTCTAAGGCGGAAGGAGAATCTGGCTGGCCCGCAGATTTTGCGACATCACGAATCGACGCCATCTCGATCGCGAGCTCAGGGGACTCCAGCATCAACACCGCATCTAAATCCTCTTCGGAGATACTGCTTTCAGAAGGCTTCGCGGGCTGATCGGCAAGAGATGGTGTCGACGGTTTTTCTTCTGCACGCTTTTCACTAACCGTTGGCTTCGCTTGTATTTTGGGTGAGGGCTGAACGGACTCCACCTGCGAGGCGGGCTCGTCGCTGGACGCCAGTCGAGATGCCTGAGCGCCAGGTCTTGGCACTTCCGCCGAATCAGCCCCAGCCTCTGGTCCTTTATCAATGTCGCGAACAAGGTTCTCAAGATCAATGACACCGTCTTGATCGCTACCTGTGTTCGAACTGTTCACGTCTTCTGCCATTCCTCTACATCTTGCCATGGCCTAAAGCCCGACATCACTCTTTTCCTATTCAAAATGAGTCAAAACCTGCCGATAAGTTTTCAGACATGGATTGAAGGAGGTCTGATGGAACGGACCAAAGTCTCGGACCATATCAAATTGAATGTTGTTGTCCTCGTGCTTTTCGTGACGGCACTGGCGACGTTTGCGACAGGCTGCACGAGTCTCGAGCGATCGATGAGCTCAGGCTA
>JAXMMN010000827.1:0-8379 GCA_034366485.1 Bdellovibrionales bacterium | reverse complement strand
AATCCAAGAGCTGCCTTTGCTTTCACCAACAGCGGTGCCATCGGGACAGCGCCAATTACGTTCAGTGGACTAACAGCGTCTAGTTACGCGGTTGGTACTGCGGCACAGCGACCCTCGGGACTCATCACCGCTGACAAATCTGGTGGCGCTGCGGTGAATTTGACAACCGATGTGTCGCTGATCGCAGGAGGACAAGATTTGCTCGTCAATCAAGGCGTACTTAATCTCAATGGATTTGACTTGAATGTGATCGACGGATTGACCGTTTCTGCCGGCACAACACTACGCTGCAGTGGCGGTGAATTCACGAGCGCATCCCTTTCAAATTCAGGAACGATCGAGTGTCCAGGATACGCAACTTATCCATTTAACTGGACTGGAAACACGGCCGACGGAAACTTTGCAACTGCAGGAAACTGGCAAGGCCTCGCCGCACCGACATCAACGGACGTAGCCGTGTTTAACAACGCTTACTGCGGCGCCAATTGTAACGCGAACATTCTTGTGAATACTACGGTCAAAGGAATTCAATTAGAGGCTGGTTACCTCGGTACAATCACGCAAAATTCTGGAGCGTCGCTGACGTTGGGCTCAAAAGGCTGGCGGCAATCAAATGGAACCTTTGTTGGTGGTGATCAAACAATTTTTATCAGCGGCGTAACAAATATCACGGGCGGCACATTCACTTCGACATCCGGAACTTTGCAAACAAGAAGCTCGGTGACTCGCACAGCGACATTTAACCACAACGGCGGCAAATGGCGTATGGGAGCACCTTACGGGCTCACTCGTGCAATCACTCTTGGGAATTTAGATCTCAATGATCTCGAGTTTTACGCTGAAAATCTCTATGACAGTTTTACCTTTACGATCACTGGTAATGTAAATGTGCTGGGTAAATTAAATTTGACCAAGGTCGACGGCTCTTCGCCTGCCGGCACCTTGAATGGCGGCACACTCATCGTTCGCGGCAACATCACGTCAAACACTAATTTTTATGGAAGCACGGCGATTCAAGCAGCTGGTACGGTCAGCCAAACGATCACTGGTGTCGTCGGAGGAAGTACGATCCCCAACTTGAATTTCATTTCAACTGGCGGAACAGTGACGGTTGTTGGTACTCCGACGTTCTATCGAAGTCTCACGCACACAAGCGGAACAGTTGATTTCGGCACGTCCAGTGTCACTCTTATGGGCCAGTACAACACCGCCTACAACATCACCGTTCCGCTCTTGAGCTTTAACAATTTAACTTTCCATTCGGAATGTAACCGCGACACTCTTCCGTTCAATGTTACCGGTAACCTGAACGTGTTCGGAAATTTACAACTTGTCGCCTCTTGTACTGCTTCGAGTATTAACACCGGTACGATTTTTGTCCGCGGAAACATTTCAACATCAGGAAGCGTGGCCTATACAGGAACAGCCGGATTCAATCTGACAGGCACGTCAAACTCGACCATTTCGCAATTCGGAGCAGGAACTTTTGCGAGAGGCAACATCACCATCAACAAAACGAGTGCCACTGTAACGCAGACGACGGCAATCTCATTGCCTGCAGCGGGACAATCACTGACCGTTCAAAATGGAACATACAATATGGCTGGCTTTGGTCTTACGGCGACCGGCACCATTACGAACAATGGAGTTCTACAACGCGGAACAAGCCCTGCTTGCGGCACAATTACCGCCGGTTCTTATGCAGGAACTGCGGCCATTTGTCCCCCATAGGCTGATCTAGCCCAATTGCTGGCAGACCTTGGTCAAGGGTCGAGTTGTATCAATCTCTTCTCAAAAAAACAGCTGATTGTACCGATATGAGACCGTGGATGATCAGACACTTTCTGGCATAACCGTCTCATCGGTAAAAGAGCCCCCTCCGCCCAATCGTCGTAACCGCATGATCTATGCGATTGCAGCATTGGTGGCAGTCTTGGTTATCATCGAACTTCTTCTTGGTTTTCAAGATGGCGCAGTTAAAATTCCTTTTGTTTCCGAACCAACCGGAGTTGCAAAAGTTTTGACGATCAACGGTGATGCTCGCTATCAACCAGCAGAAGAGCAGAGTTGGTACAAAGCAAAAGTTGAAAACGAAATGTACTCAGGTGACGCGATCTATTCTGGCGCATCCACGGATGTCGGTGTCGAAATGAAATCCGGCGGTCAGATAGCCTTGGGCGAAGAGACATTAGTGATCTTCGACTCGATTGACGGGGTCACAATTCCAGATCTTGCGAGAGGAAATGTTCGGCTTCGAATATTGGGTGACATGAAGATTTCGATTTCAGGGGATGTGTCCCAGTTTTCGGCGGGCGCGGGCGGAGAGTCGGAAGTACTGATATCGATTGATGAAGGAAGCAAAGGCAAAATTCAAGTGCTTAGCGGTCGCCCCAAGATCACAGCACCGAAGCAAACCAGCAAATTTGTGGAATCAGGTTCTTCAATTGAATTCGTCACACGGAAGTTTCGCTTGTCTTCGCGTAAACAAATCGAACTTCCGAAAGACGTAGCGCCACTACCAAGTCGAGTTCCTCCTGGCCCAGTGCCGGCTGAAACCGTCGCCGAACAGACGCCACCAATCGCCGAACCAGTCTATGAAAATCCAGCACCGATCGATCAAAGAACTGAAATCGTGCACACGTTGACGAAGGCAGAAACTTATTCGCAGTCAAAAGGGCTTCGTCTCCAAAAAATGAGAAATTTAAAGTTCGTCGAATCGGCCGGAGTACTAAGATGGACGGGCGGAAACGGTCAGAAAACTTTTTTGCAAGTCACAAGAATCAATGACAACAAAGCACCGAACTTCGAAGAGGCTTGGTTCAATGATGTGGCGACTGGTCAAGATGCCGTTCTTTCAAAATGGCGTCCCGGTAAAAACCTATGGCGGGTGTCTCTCGATGGGAAAAACTGGTCGAAACCGTCAGAGGTTGATGTTTCCGTGCGGTTTTCTGTAGGCCGAGAACCTTCTTTGGTGATCGAAGATCCAGTCGTTCACTTTCCCAACCCCGTCGTGCGAATGCGTCTCACTGAAAATTCAGGTCGCAAAATGTCAGGCTGGATAATTGAGGGAGGCCGGGATCAGACTTTTAAGAAGTCGGTATCAGTGTGGGCCGGCGAATCGAAGCTCATGGTCCCACTAAAAAGTTTGGGAACTTACTTTTTCCGGGTGCGCTCGGTCGACGAGCAAGGCGAAATTTCGGCCTTTTCGAAAGTGCACACAGTTTCTGTCCTGAAAGAAAAAGTAAAACCGGTTCCACTTCGTCTGGTGAAGAAACCCCAAGTGGAAAAGCCGCCGAGGGAAATTGCCACTCAATCGACTATGGAGGATGTGCCGTTTGAAAAGCCGGCTCCGTCTTCGACGATGACTCGCGAATCAGTGAAGCAGGAATCTTCTTTTGTGAGAGCTGGCCCGTGGGCCGTCTCACTTCTTGGCGGCTTTGGTGCAGTGATTTCCGGTGTACAAACGGAAGCTGGAATTGCTCCTCCCGTGTTGCAGGTTCTTGGCCTTGGTGCTGAATACTTCGATGGGCGCTATGAAGCGAAGGTTAACTATCGAAGTCGAATTGGTTTTTCTGGAGGAATCGGCGGCGCGCCTTCGATTGCGCGATTGGATTTGCGGGGCGGTCATTGGTGGAAGCTGGGCTGGCGACCTCTTAAAACGTCGCTTCGACTAGGCTGGATGGTCGGCTACGAAAATTATCAGAATTTGGAGTCGCGTGATTTTTCACCCTTTTATGAAGTGGCAAAAACGGGTTTGGGTGTAAATATTGACGTGACGGAGCGAATCCAAACAGGTGGAACCGTTCTATTTGGTACTTGGATGAACTCCAATTTCGTCACCGAAGTTGATGGGTTCCTCGCTTACGACTTCTTGGAAAATCTCAATTTGGGAATCGGCTACCGCGTCGGACTCTTCGAGGCTGGGACAATAACGTCTAGCCCATCGATTCTTCCTTATCGGGAAGCAACTGGTGAAGCGTATTCACAGCTAAAATTTTCGTTCTAGATCACTCTCTCGACTTATGGAGTGTATAGAAACGGTCGATAAGAAGACGTGACCATTTCTCCACGGACACTGCAAGAAGGCCACAAGATTTCCTCCTATGTCGTTCGCCGAAAGCTCGGCAGCGGTGGCATGGGCGATGTTTATTTGTGCGACGATCCTTCACTCGGCCGGCAGGTTGCGGTGAAGGTTATGCATTCGCTTGAATCCGATGATCCAGAAGCGGTCAGTCGCTTCATCCTCGAGGGGAAAGCACTCGCAAAGCTTACTCACCCAAACATTGTTTCTGTTTATGGGCTCGGAGAAGAAAACGGTTTGTTGTACATCGCGATGGAGTACGTGCAGGGCCACTCGCTGTTTCAGCATTCTCGCGATCGCAAGCTAAGTATCAACGAAATGATCGGCGTCTTCAGTGATGTGGCAAAAGGGCTTGATCATGCGCATTCTGCCGGAATCATTCATCGCGACATTAAGCCTGCGAATATACTTGTTGACGGATTTGGACGCGGCAAAATCATCGATTTCGGAATTGCGAAATCATTGGGTGGAAACAACCTCGGACCAGAAGGTGTAAAAACCAAAACTGGAGTCGTGATAGGAACGTTGAACTACATCGCACCAGAACTTTTCCGTGGAGATCCTCCCAGTCCGCTTTCTGACATCTACGCGCTCGGGCTTTGTTTTTTTGAAATGCTAACGGGCCGAACTCCCTTCAAGGGAGAGTCGCAATTTTCGACCATGGAGAAAATTCGGGCGTGTGAGTTAGACATTCCAGAAAACTTACGACTTATTCTGCCAGAAGAGTTTTGGAAGATTCTGTATCATATGATCGCAGCTGATCCTGCGGAACGAACGCCTTCCGCCTCGGCAGGTGTCAATGCTTTGAAGGCCATCAAGATTCCTGAGCTTCCGCAGGCCTGGACCGTGCCATTGGCTTCCGTGCGTTTAGACAACCTCATGGCGTTGCAATCGCACTTAGAGGAACTCGGAATCGATCACGCTGAGTGGCAATTCATTTTGTCAGCGGCATTGAAGCGGCAAAGTGAAAGACCAAAAACAGCGCCGATTGCGGTGAGTCCAAACGAGAACGGCGAAAGTACCGCATTCATTGAAGCGACCGGTGTTGTTTTGTTGATTGATAACTTGGACGAAGCTGTATTGGCCTACAAGGCAGATCTCGAACAAATTCTCACAAGTCGGCGCGCCACTCGCCTAGAAGAGTTGACACCGCCACCGACGGTCACCGGTTTCTCTCAACAGAAATCGGGCGCGTCGACAGTTGGACCGGCGACTATTCAGCCAACAAGTCAATCACTCGGTCAATCGGCGGTACAGCCGACGGTGCCTTCCAGCGGCTCGAGCTTTAAATGGGTCGCTGCAATTGCGATAGTTGGAGTTTGTGTCGTTGGCTATTCTCAATATCTACGTTGGCAAAAAGATCAATCAACTAAAGCTGCACTTCAAGAGGCGCAACGCGTTCTCGATGAAAAAGCAGCCAAGCTAAATGCACAGCGTGGAGAAAAGGTTCTGGCTCCCGTTGCGAAAGGTTTCGCAATGGTCATCGAGCCAAGCACCGATGCGTGGCCACCAATCGCATGGCAGGCTCCCGAAATGGGCGCCGAGCAAACGTGGAACTGGACCGCGAAGGACGCTAGCGGAAAAGCAGAATCGTTCACCGAACTTCGTACCTTTGTGGCAGAAGAAGACGGGCTATTAAAGTTCAAAATCGGCGAATCGTTGGAATGGTATCAGGCTGGATTTTCCGGGATCCCGCGGCGCGCCAGCAGTAGCGCAATTTTCGGTGGTTTAGGTGGAACGGTGATCGGCCAACCGGAGATGATTTTTCCGCTACGAAAGGGCAAAGAGGTTCACTTCGAACTTGTATTGAACCAGACTGAAAACGTGGGAACTCCGACGCATTTGAAGCTGGGAGCCAACTTGAAGCTTCGAGGATCTTGCGTTGTCGGTGATAAAGCGAACCTCCAAGTAAAAACTAGCTGCAGTTTCAAGAGCGATTCGGATCTCGAAGTCTCGTTGGCTATGACCTGGGACGAAGCCCGAAAATCTTTCGTCAAACAAGAGTACCGCCTCGTGAAGGTGGGGGGCGATCAGTACATCGCGACAACTTTGATTGGTGAGGAGTCTTCACAAGCGAGTGAAGTTCGAACTCCGACCTCATTTTAATTTATTGTCGTGCTGGCGCCAGTGGTTCGCCGATCAACATAGCAAGTTCCGCGGCTGTACAGCGACGCGCCTTAAGCTCTCGCAAAACTTGGTAGAGAAATCCTTCGAACGTGGTGGGTGAACTTGGCGTGCATCGACCGGTTGGTCCGCCAGATCGGTCGACGACGTCCCAAGGTACTTGGATGGCTCGTCCGGCTAAAACCTTGCGCCCTTCTGTTGATAGATCAATCTCAAATCCGCGGATAGAACTCGAATCGCTGGTTGAATCTTTCTGACGATTTTGCGGTCCTATATGAAAGAAAAGACTTATTTTTTTTTGCCCCTTGGCAGCTCGCTCGATGGCAGCCTGAGGAACCGTGCAGCCATAATAACGTCCCCTCGCTCCAATTCCGGCGATCGTGTTGCTGCCAACTTTTTGTTTCAATATTGCTAGCGTCTGTGTGTTTGGATCTTTAAAGCCATAGCCGTTTACAACTGCGGCATCGTAGCAGGCAGTATTCGAAGACGCAGGCCTTGTGCCGAGCAGCAGGGTCAGGCTGATACAAACGAAGAGAGTTTTTGCCGACATGTGCGCCATAACTATATTTAACCTCGATCGTGGTCCGGTATTCCAGCTGTTTGTGAGCGTCGACAAAGGTCCAGTTGGCTGTAGAGAGGTCTTGTTCAGGAATTTTTTAAAACATCATCTTGCTCGGCAATAGCGACTGGTTACCATTTGCGTACGTCTTTTTAATTATAGAGGAGTTTTTGTGAATAAGGTCTTTTTGACGATTGCATTGATTGCTGTGTGTTCAACTGCTTCCGCTTTGACACTGAAAGAAAAAAAACAAGTTAAAGAATGGAACGACTATTTGGCCGACGCGAGTTCTAGCTACGTGAAAACTGCAAAAGACAAGTGCGGCTACGATATTCCAGTAACAATGGAAGACAAGTTTGCAACTCCGTTTATGGCGGCAAACGCCAACGCGGCCTCATATTGCGATGAAGCTCGCGCGCGCATTTCGTCTATGTGCGAAGACGCAACTAGCAAAGAAGCGATCAAAGCGAAGATCAAAAAAATTCACTGCGTTCTTGCTAAAAAAGAAGACGAGGCGTCTTTCAAAATCGCTGGCGGCACGCTGACTTTCACAGTCGGTGTTAAAGCGAGCAACCTCAGCGACAAAGTAAAAGAGTACCTAGAGAACAATCTTTAATTCACCGCCAAAACAAAGGGCTGAGGCATAAATGAAAACGGCAAGTTTGATTGTTTCGATTCTTTTTTTGGTTGTGGTTTCACAAGCCAACGCACTTCGTGTCAAAGAAGAGCAAGTGATCTTGGACGAACTTCAAGATTATGAGCTCTGTCAAAAGCGGGATTACACGGGGGATTGGTGCCACGATGCCTTGAAGCGTTGGGTGAAGGAGCATCCGGAGGATGCCTTTACGGCAGGAAAAATGACTCGTAAAGCAATGAACCATTGGGTTGCGATTCCATTTTTTCACCAGGCGTTTGAGGCTAAAAAAGGTGATTGCAAAGATTCGGACGTCAAACTTGCAGTTTATTCTGCGCTAGATTTGCCAGTTAGCAGCAACAGTGATGTGGTTGCTCAGGCAAAGAAGATCGGCATCGAAACTTGTTTCAACGAAACGAAAACCGAGCTTGTAGCGAAGGCCAGCATTGGCAGCTACATGTTCACAAACATTTGCCGAGACCTGTCTGCAAAGGGCCTGTTGACCGGCCTGAAAAAGAAAAAGTGCGAGGAAGTAAAATGAAGAATCTATTTTTGACGGTTTTCGCTCTTTTGGTTTCCGGCTGTTTCGCAAGCGCAGCCTTTGCGGGCGTGGAGGGCTACTCGGGTCTTTCGTCAGAGAAGCTTTTTATCGAATCAGCCACGAAGCTCGGCAAGGAGACCTTCTTGGTGAAATTTGAAGGTATCGAATCCGATTGGTCGGGAAAAGTGATCAAGACAAAACGGGAAAAAACGTCCCGAGGAGATCGATTTGGTTTCGAGTACGATCTCGAACTCAGCTCGGGCATCCAGAAGCGGCACTATAACATCCTGGTTGAAGCTGGAAAAACATTGAAAAATGGAACTCTTGTTCGCCAAATGGATCTGTATACTCCAGGTTCAAAGGATCCTTTGAGACTGACTTATGACGAAGCGCTGACAAAGTCGTCTCAAGGTGTCGATTTAGCGACCGAGCACGGCAAG
>JAXMMN010000826.1:0-23194 GCA_034366485.1 Bdellovibrionales bacterium | reverse complement strand
AAGTTCGCGAATGTTTCCTGGCCAACTCCAAGCTTGTAGGCGATTCAGCGCCTCTACCGAAAGCGGACGAAGTGGACGGCCATTGAGGTGGCAAGAAACCTCCGTAAAGAAACGTGCGAGATCGAGGATATCCTTTGGTCTCTCCCGCAACGATGGAATTCGAAGCGGAACAACATTTAAGCGATAGTAAAGATCTTCACGAAATTCACCTCGCCGAACCATCGACGCAAGATCGCGATTTGTCGTCGCGATGATACGAACGTTCACCTTTTGGGGCTGACGAGCACCGAGACGTTCGATTTCTCCTTCTTGAATCACGCGAAGAAGTTTGCCCTGAAGCAAAAGCGGCATTTCGCTCATTTCATCAAGCAAGAGTGTACTCTCGTGGGCCAATTCAAATTTTCCAGGCTTCGATTGGTGAGCTCCTGTGAAGGCACCTTTTTCATGTCCGAATAATTCGCTTTCCAAAAGTCCCTCTGGAACAGCCGCACAGTTAATGGCGACGAGGCGGCGATTGGCCCGCGGACTTTGCGCATGAACATACTTGGCCAACAATTCTTTTCCTGTGCCGGATTCGCCTTGGATCAGAACCGTCGCGCGACTAGATGCCACGTTGTCCGCAAGCTTCAGCACGCGCAACATTTCTGGATCTTGAGTTCGGATTTCAACACTTTTCATTCGTGTAGCCTCGCTATCGGATTTCTGCCGCTGCCGGGATTCGTTCAATATATTTCTTGTACTCTTCTCGCCACTTCGCGCCTGTCATTTGCTCGGCCGCCAGGCGCTTCCACAGACTTTTTTCGTCTGAAGAAAGACCAGCCCAAGTTTTTTCGGCCCCTTTAAGGTCGCCCGTTTCAAACAACAACTGACCAAGACGGTATCTCACCGAATCGTAACCTTTGCGTGTCGCGTCCGCGTTGGCGATCGGAAGTTCGAGAAGGTCCTGATACGATCCGATAGCTTCGCGCTTTTTCCCTCGAGCAATCATAATTTCAGCGCGTGACTCGAGCGCCAAAGCGCGATGTTTTTCAACATGTTCAGCGCTACTTTCGTCAGCTTTTTCTGAGTCAATCAACTTCATCGCAGCTTCGACTGAGGCCTCGGCTGTTTTGTAGTCGCGGTCTTTTACCGACAGTTTCGCCACTCGTAAATGAAGCGGAACAATGGCCGCAGCCGTTGCTTTCGATTCTTCAAAAGACTTGATGACTTCAGCGAGGTACTTCTTTGCTTCATCGACTTGCCCTCGGGCTTCAGACACATCGGCGGCAAGTCCCGCACGCTCTGCGCGCTCAGCGTTTGAAAGCACTTTGAGGTCTTTGATTTGCTTCAGCTGCGATTCTGCACCCGAATAGTCCTTTTGCTGAGCCGCCATGGCCGCAAGACGCAGATGCACACTTTCTTTTGAAATAGGAGTTTCGAAAACATCGCGTTGCTCAGGTGTCTGTCCCTCAAGGCGTTGCAAAGTTTCTTTGTAATGAGTCGCGGCATCCGAAAAAACACCAGCCGATTCGTACGCACGTCCTGCCAAATAGGGAAGATCGGCGCGCTTAACACCTTTCAGCCAACCGGACTGATCGCGCGAGTACAGGCGCAAGCCTTGAATGAAATCACCGTCATCAACAGATTGACGAATGCTATCAGCTAAGTTTCTGACAATTCGCCCTTTGATAAGTGGAAGATGCTTGGACTGCGTGTTCTCTTTGTAGAACTGAACGAGATCTTTTGTCGCACGATCGTAGTCTTTGCGTTCCGTAAATGCGTCTGAAACCGAAATGACTTGGAACTCTTTAATGAATGGCAAATCGGCATCGCGCTTCACGATCTCCGCAATTTCCAAGAGTGCATCTTTAAGTTCGCGATCTTTCATTTTTGGCATTCGCGCCGTGAGTACGCGCATGCGCGCCACGTCCGCACCAGGCGTAGAGCGAAACCGGAAGTAAGATTCAAAGAAGGCGCCGGTCACGCGGCGATCTTCGGCTCCGACAAGAATCTCAATCAATTCCCCTAGGCGAGTCATCGCAAACCCGCCGTGATCATGATCCGGAAACTTTTGTAGGAATTGGCGGAACGAATCAATCGCAGCGCGCTCTTGCCCTAACCGGAAGCGGGCTTCCGCGAGGTTGTAAAACGCATTTGGAAAGCGACCCGTCGCCTCCGGATATTTTTTGATGGCTGCATCATAGACCGAGATCGCTTTCGCATAGTCGCCCTTGCGAAAGTGCACATCGCCCTGGCGGTATCCGGCCTCTTGTCGATCTTTAACGCTCTTTGCATTCTTCTCGACCGAAGAAAGTTCGTTGATCGCATCTTCCCAACGATTGAGTGACAGGAACGCACGTGCAATCGAAATCTTAACCTGGCCTGCGTATTTGGATTCAGGTTTCAGACGGACAAATCGTTGGAAAGTCTTTAGTGCGCCGAAGCTGTCGCCGCGCTCAAGGTAGCTATACCCAACCAGCAATAAAGTGCGAGTTGTCATAGGTGAATCAGGGTATTTTTCGACGAGGTTATTGTAGATGCCCATCGCTTCTTCAAAATCTGTGTCGTGAAGATTTGCTTCGCTCTTAATTTTGTTTTCTTCGTTGAACTGGCGCTCTTTCACCCAAAGATCATAATGAGTGTCGGCCATCGCATAGCGAATAATTTCGTCATACTTCGTCTGTGGAAACTTCCTTAGGAATTCTTTGGCAGTTGCCAAAAACAAACCCTGTCGATCATTTTTGAAAAGCGTCAGCAGAAGTCGCGCTTCTTTATTTTCGTCCGAATCGCCAGGAAGAATTTCGTAAATTGGCGGTGCTTTTTGAAGTTCGGACAGCTTCGGAAAACCAAGATCAAGCATTGGAAAAGGAATACGCAATGCCGCACGAGATTTAAGCCGCGCGGACTCGCGAATTTCATAGTCCTTCACAGTGAATCGACTGAATTCGGGGTCCCCACCATCAAAAATCCCGCGTTCGAAATCTTTTCGCGCGGCAATCTGATCGGCCAAGGGAACAGGCTCGGCAGAAAGCGTCGTCGCGCCCGTCGGTCCTTGCTTCGCTACGATCACGAAATCGCCGCCCGCTGGATTGCGAACAGCTTTCGGTTTTGCGGCCGGCAAAGTGGTCGCTTGTTTCAAGTTCTGCTGGCCATTTTGTTTGCCGTCTTGGTCGTCCGCATTGGCGGCGGCCAGTGGTTTGGCGTCTTTTATGGCATCTTGTGCCGGAAAAAAGTCCAAAACCAAACGCGATGGCTGATCAGAGATATAATCAAAGTAGTCGACACCCTTCGAAGCTGCGAACTTGATTTCAACGGTGCCATCTATGCCTTTTCCATCGACAGATTTCACCTCGACCTGTCCATCCGACATCGTTTTCAGGCGACGCATCGAGGACTCGTCCAAAGTCGGTACTCGAAGGACGACTTCTCCAGAAGCGAGACGTTCAATTTTATAGCGATCTGCACCCGGACCTTCGAATTCAAAGTGAGAGGCGTCGCCGATGCGCGAAAATTCAACACGAAGCTGACTTCCATCAGCTTTCGCAATGCTTGAAACTAATCCGCTGAAGAAAATGGAAATCAAACAGGCCGCGACGAAACCGATCACGGCCCACGAAACTTTGAACACTCTCTTCATCGACATTGGTCTTGCCATCCTTGGCCCGTCCTTTGGCATTCTAACTTGCCCACCCAACCTGCTAGAAAGGGTTGTGCACACGTGGTGCCAACTGGACCGTCGACATCCAGCGAACATCAACTGAACTGCATCGTCGCTGTATCTGCCTGTATTCGAAAAGAGTGAGCTAGCTATCGACCCTGCGCCCTAAGCATCGACAAATCCATGACAGGTCGGTAGACGGTTTGACACTTGGGAAACTGGGCTCGACTGGTCTAGATGTTTTCAGCCAAGGCACCGATATCAGAACGGGATTTTTTCCCGACAACTCGGGGCAAGCAACAGGAGCAGCATCGTGAATTCCAACAACGTTAAAAAAATGTCATCAACGCTGTTGTACTTAATTGCGCCAATCCTATCTGCTGGCATCTTCGCTGGACTCGGCTGTGTCTCCGTGAATATCAGCCCTGGGAAAGTGGAAAAGTCGGAAGGTGTAAAGTTTCAACCTCCTCAAGCTGGTTTTCGCGAGATCGCCAAATCTGGTGCTGATTCTGCCTGGAACAACCCTGCCACCGGCAGCACGATCGCGTTTCAATCAAACTGCGGCGATGCTGCGGAAACTTCGCTGGACTCTGTTGCGGAAGATCTTTTCGTCGGGTTCGAGCAAGCAAAGACCTTAAAGAAAGAACGAGTTCCTTTCGATGGCCGCGAGGCGCTTGATATGGAAATGGAAGGAAAAGTCGATGGCGTACAAACGCGCGTACGTGCACTTGTTTATCGAAAAAATGATTGCGCCTACGTTTTGACGTTCGTTGGCCTTCCGAAATCCTTGGTAGCCGATACCGCCAACAAACCAGCTGCGAGCAGCGATCTCGCTGAGTTTTCGAAATTTATTTCGACGTTTAAGGCACCTTAATGATGAATTCCATCGGTCTCGCCCTTCAGTCAACAGTCGCAGGCTTCGGAAGCCGAATCGCTGGCATCACACAAATGCTGGGCGGTGTTTGGCTTCTTTTTCAAAGCGTTCTTCGCGATATGTGGACACGGCCAAGGTACCCACAACTTGTGATCGAACAGATTTATCAAATCGGAGTTCGTTCAACGGGACTTGTGATGATCACCGCCGCATTCACCGGCATGGTCATGGCGCTACAGTTTGGTCTTGGACTTGAGAAGTTCGGCGGAAAACTTTACGTCCCGAAAATTGTATCGCTGTCGATTGTTCGCGAAATCGCTCCGGTATTTTGCTCCCTCATGCTGGCGGCACGTGTAGGTGCAGGCATCGCCTCTGAAATTGCCTCGATGGTTGTCACCCAGCAGATCGATGCCATTCGCGTGCTCGGGACTTCTCCCATCAAACGCATTGTCGTTCCAAGAATTCTAGCGTGCCTCATCGCCCTTCCGCTTCTTTGCATACTTGGCAACATTGTAGGTATCGCTGGCGCACTCGTGGTTGGTGTCACGGAACTTGGGCTTGATCCCTTTTTCTTCTACAACAAGGTTGTTACGACCATCAACTTAACGGATCTTTTCACTGGGGTCGGCAAAACAATTTTCTTCGCATTTTGTATTTCTCTGTCGGCTTGCTACTTTGGACTCAACGTTCAAGGTGGAACTCAAGGGGTCGGTCTTACCACGACAAAAGCGGTCGTCGTCGCTTCGATGTCGATCTTGATCAGCGACTTCTTTCTGACAAAGCTCTTCTTTGTCCTCTTCGAGAAGGCCTGAAACCATGGCAGCATCGTTCGTTAACTCAAAAGCAACATCAGCAAAAAAAGAATCTGTCGTCTCGTTTAAAAATTTCGCCAAGAGCTTCGGCGCCAAGCGCGTTCACTCGGATGTCAGCTTTGATTTATACCGCGGCGAATGCCTTGGGCTGATCGGCGGATCGGGTGCTGGAAAGTCCGTCATTCTTCGAAGCCTCGTCGGCCTTGAAAAACCCGACAAAGGCGAAATTTTTGTAGAAGGCGAAGAGATTTCGAAACTCAAAGAATCCGAATTAATCGAAATTCGAAAAAAGGTGGCTTACGTTTTTCAAAACGGAGCCCTCTTTGATTCGATGTCTGTTTTTGACAACTTAGCCTACGCCCTTCGTGAACACACGCGAATGAAAGAAGATGCCATTCGCGAGCGCGTGCTCAGCCGCCTCAAAGACTTTGGCCTGGCTGGCAACGAAAATATTTATCCAGCCAATCTCTCGGGCGGCATGCAGAAGCGAGTTGGGCTTGCACGATCGATCATCATGGAACCCTCGGTGGTTCTTTATGACGAACCGACGGCCGGCCTTGATCCCTATAACACGAAGCGGATTTGCGACATGATGCTGAGGCTAAAGGCCGACGGCGCGTCTGCGATTTTCGTGACTCATGATATGCCTTCGCTATTTGCGGTTTGCGATCGAATTGCGGTGCTCAGAGAAGGCCGCATTCACGCTATCGGCACTCGTGATGAAATTGAAAAAGTAGACGCATGGGTTGGACGTTTCATCGAAGGCGAAGAACTTTAAGTTTTTATTGAGGAGCAGCAATGGAACCACAAACATCTAAAACAGAGCTTCGCGTCGGCGTTTTCGTCGCGATCGGCCTAGCGGGCGCCATTTTTTCGATTCTGCTTCTCGGTGGCGATCGATTCACTTTTAAAAAGCAATCACGCTTTGTAGCGCGCTTCACAGAAGTTCAAGGCTTATTCCCAGGTTCGGTCGTTAGTCTTTCTGGGCTACGGATTGGAAATATCAAAAACATCACGCTGGGCGACGATCTCAAACTTGATATCGAAATGGCTGTTGATCCCCAGTTCGCTTCTCGCATCACCGAAGGAGCGATTGCCGAAGTTAAAACTCAAGGAGCGCTCGGCGACAAATACATCTACATCAAGCCCGGTCCCGCAGGTGGAAAGCCGCTCGCCGACGGTTCGGTTCTCCCTAGCGACGAAACGGACTTTATGACTTTGCTAACTAGTCGCGAAGACGGCATGGCGCGTGCGGTGGATTTGGTAAAAGAGCTCCACATCTTGATTGCGACGATCAATCAAGACGGGAAAGCGGCCAAGATGATGAACAACATGACCGAAGCCAGCGAAAAATTGAAAACCACGATCACAAAGCTCGATACACTTTTGAACGATGTGAATGGCCAAAACCCAGAAGACAAAAAGCTTAAAAAAGCTCTCGCCTCGCTTGCCAGTGTTTTGGAAAAAGTCGACAAGGGCCAAGGCACGCTCGGCCAATTGATCAATGATCCAAGTGTCCATCAGTCGCTTAAAAATCTTTTGGGCCCCTCGCCGCGAGGGAAGTTCATGAAAGAAATGGTCCGCGAAACTATCAAGTCCGCCGACTAGTCTACTTCACCAGATGTGGAAGCTTGCGTGAAATTCCGGGACGATCGGCGCTGGATAGATCTGGTTCTGTCGACGCTTGGGAACTCTTCTCGCGTAAAGCCTCAGCGCGCACCTGCTCGCCAAAACAGCCAGCCGCAGCACAGTCGTGCGTATGTCCTTCGATTTTCTGCCGAGTTTCGTTTCGAAGTTTTAAATTTTCTCCGCGAGCGCGGCGAAAACTCTCGGCACGATTTTCTGCGTTCTCGGCCGCTCGAAATTCAGAACCACGCACAGAAACCATCGGTGCACTTAGAACGCGTTCACATTCCTGACCACAGTCAGGACAGTTTTTATGTGGCTCGGCCGACATCGATTGCAGATCTGCAAAACGACCGCGACAGATTTCACATTTCCCGGATTTTGGACGGTATTCGTAGAACGGCATAGAGTTCATTATAGGCCGGAAACAGGTCTTGTACCGAGTCCAGTTCCGTTCTACTTCTCGCCCTGATTGCCCGGGGCGACCGGCGTGATGGTACCCCCGTAGGATTGGCGTTTATTCAGCGTAAATCGCACTTCACGGCAATAGGCCTGCGAATCGCGGCTCCCGCCCAAGGACTGATTCACCTTGGCCTGGATTTCGTCTTTGACGTACCAAAGTTCCTGCATCCAGGCCGAATGGGCGACCCAAACATCTAAAACGCCATTGAAAAAAGCCGCTGGTGCGGTCATTTTCGCGATCCTGGGACCCACTATTTCCGCCCACTGCACTTCTAATTTAAGGCGCAAAAAACCCACCGCTAGCGGATTCTGGACATTCTGCATCAGCCCCTTTACAAGGTCAGAAGCAGGAGTCAGGGTGTCTTCGCCCTTGGCTCGGCGGGCGCGAGTTTTTGGATCTTCATGTTTCGACATCGAGTTTCTAGTTAACAAAAGGAACCAGGGTTGTGAAATTAAATAACTCTACCGAAATTCATGTCGTAGGAGCGGGCCTCGCAGGGTCTGAGTGCGCGCTGCAGCTGGCCAAAATTCTTGGTCCTCAAGGATTCAAAATCGTGCTCCACGAAATGCGTGGCTCTGGGTCCAATGGCCACTTGAATACGACACCTGCGCACCGAACAGAAGATTGCGCCGAACTCGTGTGTTCAAATTCTTTCGGCTCGCTTGCCGAGCATGCAGCACCTGGACTTTTAAAATGGGAAGCGGAACATCTTGGCTCGGAAATCCTTTCGAGCGCCATCGAGGCACGCGTCCCTGCTGGACAAGCGCTAGGAATGGACCGCGAAGTTTTCGCAAAGCTTGTCACAGAGAAAATCAACCGGAACCCGCACATCGAAATTCGTCGCGAATTGATCACGTCTCTCGAGCAAGTTCCTCGTCCGACTGTCATCGCAACAGGGCCCTTAACGCACGAAAGTCTTGCGCAGTCGATGCAAGCACACTTTGATTTGATACGAACTACAGATGGAAATTCTAAACGCGAGTTTTTGTATTTCTACGATGCGATCGCGCCCATCATCGCCGCCGACTCGATCAACGACAAAATCGCCTGGAAAGCCGATCGCTGGGACAAAGGGACCAAGGACTATTGGAACTGCCCCCTTTCGAAAAAAGAGTACTTCTCTTTCATCGATGCCGTTCGCGAGTCGAAAAAGATAGAAGCAAAAGACTTCGAAAAGGATTTCGATAAAACACCTTATTTTGAAAGTTGCATGCCGATCGAGGCGATCCTTGAACGCGGCCCCATGACTCTTCGTTTTGGCCCGATGAGCCCCAAAGGCCTCATCGATCCCCGAACTGGAGCCGCGCCCTATGCCGTCGTCCAACTTCGACAAGACAACCGTGAAGGCACGGCCTACAACATGGTCGGCTTTCAAACTAAGATGGCTTACGGTGATCAGAAAAAAGTTTTCCGGATGATCCCAGGGCTCGAAGATGCAGAATTCTTAAAACTTGGAAGCATTCATCGAAATCTCTACATCAATACGCCTCGCCTTTTAAACCGCGACCTTTCTTCAAAGGCCGATCCTTGGTTGTTTTTTGCAGGTCAAATCACTGGCGTCGAAGGGTATTTTGAATCGACGTGCATGGGACTTCTCGTCGCGAGATTTTTGGCTGCAAAAGTGGAAGGCCTTTATTCGACGGATGCCCACGATCTCGATGTATCAGTCGATCGTGAAGGCGAGAACCTGATGCCGCCGAGGACGACCGCACTCGGATCACTTCACGCAGCGATCACGGATGAAACAAAGATCTCTCATTTTCAGCCTACCAACATCAACTTTGGTCACATGCCAGATCCACATGCGTTTTCCGTCGAGGCCGGAGTTCTTGGCCACGCGCGAATCGATAAGCGCGCAAAGCGCCTCGAGCAAATTCGAATTGCAAAAGCGAGTTTCAACTCTTGGGTTGGCGATACTGCGACCTTTAGAGCGGCGCACTCTGGATCCCTCGTGGAGCATGCCGCTAAACAATTGGCCCAGTACACGGTCGAACAAACGGCCGAGTAGGCTGTTTCTATGGCCTATTTCACGCCGCAAAGATCGCCACCCGAATCGAATTCTTCGTATTTGAAATCGCTGAAAGTTGGAATTTTGTAGTCCGCCGGAAGGGTACATTTAAAAAGCTTCGGCTTTCGATTTTTACCGATAACTTTCTTTTCCACTTTTCTCGTTCGGTAGTTGATATCCATTGAAATCAACTCGCCAATTCTATCGTCCGCAAAATCGTTTGGATCTTCCTGAAGTGTATCAACTACGGAGGCCGTGTAGCCGATCAGCTGAAGGCTCTCAGATGCCTCATCAAAACGCCACTTCACCAAATGGCTCCAGTACTGCCTCGAACCTCCGTTATAGGAAATCTCTAGGATTTTCCCCTTCGTGATTTCCGGTCGACCTGTGATCGCAACACCTTTTACGCCTCCACAACGAAAGCAAAGTGCGCCTGGCGAATCGAGCATCAGAGGTTTTTTTCCGGTCCGATTTAAAGTGACCGTGAAACCCAGTTTTGGATTTTCTTCTTTGTCCCAATCTTCGCATTCGCCACACGGCGAAGAGATAGAGACTTTGTCCTTCGCTTCGTCTTTTGTCAGATGGCCTTCGACGGACTGAAACTCGGCCAGCTTCACATCAGCACCTGCCACCAAGGGAATTGAAACTATAATCGCGGCGGTGACGAACAGCAGGTACGACACATAAGTAAGAATCTTCGGTGGGTATATTAGCGCGGTTTTTGAAGTGATTTTCATATTTGAAAATCGTAGCCCAATGGCACTTGAAAACAAGACCCATGTTTAAACTTTAGACGGTCCTGAAAAAACCGCTCGCGAAAGGCGTCGCCGCGCGCGCGATGTGCGACCCTTCCTCACTGACACGGCCCCAAGTGGTGCATGGATTGCAACCCTTCCTAGCTATGGAATCGGCGCAAAAAGATGAGAACCCACGTGAGCGAACTCTCACAAGCTCACGATCAGTGCAGGCGATCGAGCGCGCGCTGAGGTCGATCCTTCGCAATAGCCTGTACGCAATGATCGCCGCGTTGATAGTTATTGCTTCGATTTCTGCGGCCGCTTATTTAAAGCTCGAAAGTTCACATACCTCAGTCTCAAGATATGTCTCCGTTTGGGAAGAGGAAATTGCTCGAAACCTCTTGTTGGCCGGCGATCGCGAACTTTTTGAAAAAGTACTCGCACAAATTTCGGATCTCGCACCGGAAGTAGTTTCAGCAACAGGGACCACTGAAAGCTGCGGCGAACGACAGTTGATTCAGAAAGTTTCTATCACTCTCTACGGCACTCCTGCAGGTGGTTTGACAATTTGTCGGTCGCCAGCTCGGCTTGCCATCGCCTCGCTGCAATCACCCGTATTTTTAGTTGGAATCATTTTGGGTGGGCTGATGTTTCTGTGGCACACAAGGCGAACGAATGCCGAACGCGCTAGTCTTGCGACGGCCATTGCGATCGAGGGACTTTCAAAGCAGGTTGCACACGATCTCAGGTCCCCACTTGGCGCACTGAAAATCGTCGGCACACGACTTTCTTCTTCCAGCGAAAGCGAGCCGCTTGTTCACGTTCTGCAATCCAGTATCTCAAGAATTTCGCAGATCACAGAAGATCTCTTAGACCATAGCCAAGCCACGAGAGCCTCATCTGCTGATAGCGGAAACACTGCCAAAATCGTTGCCAAAGTTCCTGCCAGAGACGTCATTCGAGACGTTGTGCAAGAGATGAAAATGAATGCCGAAACCAAAGGCGTACAGTTGGTCCATACCGAAGACAAAACCCAAAAGGGTTTACCGCCTGCGGTGTTATCGCAAGAGATTCAATGTCGGGACCTTGCGCGAGTGGTTTCGAATCTCATTCAAAACGCAATCGAAGCGCCAAGTGCTAAGCAGGTAAACATTGCGACTCGGGAACTTCCTTCGAGCATTGAAATCGAAATCGCAGACAATGGGACAGGCATTCCTAAGCCAAACTGGCGAATGCTAGGTCGCCGTGGCTTCACGTTTGGAAAAGAAAGAGGCCATGGACTCGGTGTCTCTCACGCAAAAGACTGGACGAACTCAGTCGGCGGAAGGCTTCGCGTCCGAACGTCGCAATCAAGCGGAACGTCCGTCGTCCTTACTCTGCCTCGATAACAAACCCCAGTTGCTCTTCCATCGACTTTTCAACAGCGGTCTTTGCGCGCGGGCCAATTGGCCTCGTCGGCCCTGCAGCTTCTGCCTGCGCAAGAGTGTAGGACTGGATGGATGTCAGCGGATATGGTCCAAGCGTTGATGAAATGTCCGACGACAACGACACGCGGAATGCACGGTCTCGACAAACGGCGCGCATTTTATGCTCGCCTGTCAGTGGTTCTGATGTTCGCATTTGAAGCTCGGACACATCGAGCGTCGTCAAACGAACTCGGATCGGGGTTCCTTTGGGAAGTTCCACATTTTCTATGACACACGGAAAACGCAGCAGCACCGGACTTCCTGGACGCAACAAAATAGAACTGATGCTTTCTGTCTTCAATTCGACTGGCAAAACTTCTTGCTGCAACGACTCGATTAAAAAACCCCAAGGATTTGTTGTCGTTCTCTCTACCCGCTTCACTGCAAACGAAAGCTTCAGGCGAAACTGACTTTTTGCAGGGTTAGCGCCTGCCCCTTCAAGTAAGTCAACGAGGAGATCTGCTTGAAACTGATCCTCGATTTCGCTTTTTCTTGCTAGGCGAATCAGGCGACCGCGCTGGGTCACAGACTTTTTCAAAAGCTTTTCGCTGATGCGATCGACCTCTTCTAAACGGCGAGTTCGCTCGGCTTCCTCTAGCAAAAATGAAACTGCGGTTTGGGTTGAGCGAAAACTTTCACTTTCAAAACTTGCAAAGCGCTCGGCAAATTCACGCGCAAACGCGACCGTTTCAAAATCTTTGAAGGCATTGTCCGCCTCTGATGGACTAACGGAAGTACCCGTCGCGCTTAGCCCCGGCCCCGACCCTCTTTGCAGTTTAAACCACAGGTACACGTTCCCTGCGAGCGAAAGAAGGAGAAAGCCTAAAAGAATACGCTGGAGCACCATCTGTTTTCCACGCGATCCACCTTTGTCGTCATTCAACTGACTCATCATTTCCTACTCGTCACTTTTTAGGTGGCTCGTCATCCACGAGTGGAAGGAGCTCAACCATTTTGTCTTGATGGAAAAGTTGATTCGGGCCCGAGCGCACCCATTTGTCGATCTGATAAAGGCGCCACTTGGCTTTTCCACTGGAAAACAGTTCTTCGCCGGTGGGTGATTTGAAATAGCCTTTTCCTTCGCGCAACAAAACATTGCCTGCGTTTTGAATCAGCTCGAGTTGAAGACCTAGGTTCTTATTTTCCTGTGTCAACTTTTCGACTTGAGCTTCGTCGCTAAAGACTTCGCCGGCAATCAGCGACGCTGTTAAACCCAAAAGCGAAGCCCAGTAGACCGAGTGAAGTTCCTTTCTCTCACCTGCCGGTGCAGTCGCGCTCCCAACTAAAAAGCCTGTGCCAACGCCAGCACCCGCCGAAAGCCAGCGATTTCCACGATGAGTCGCGCAACCTAGAGGCAAAAAAGACGCGATAGCTAAAACCGATAGAACGGTGACACGAAAGGATCTTTTCATAGATCCAAATGGTGTCACAATCAGTTGCCCGAATCGAAGCGTTTTTTCTCCCAAAGAAACTGGGAGCGACAGATTTCATCCAAGGAATCCCGGGTCGGCTTCCAGCCCATCATTGATTTGATCTTCGAAGCATCGGCAGCCAGCTGCGCTGGGTCACCGGCCCGGCGTCCCCGAAGTTCGACGGAAAATTTCTTTCCCGATGCTCGCATCATCGAATCAAGCACTTCGCGAACCGAATAAGGGCGACCGTAACCGACGTTAAAGAAGTCCGAAGCTCCTCCTTGATCGAGGTACTCAAGTGCCTTGATGTGGGCTTCCGAAAGATCTTGAATGTGAATATAGTCGCGAAGGCAGGTCCCATCCGGCGTCGGATAATCATCTCCGAATATCATCACCGAACTTCGCTTGCCGAGCGCCGCCTCTGCAGCCACGTTGACCAAGTGAGTCGCCTCGGGACGCGCTTGTCCAATTTCAAGCGACTCGTGCGCACCGGCCGGATTGAAGTACCTCAAACCCACGTAAGCCAACTTCGAAGACTTGGTCGACGCCCGATCCGCGATCTCTTTTAAGATTTTTTCTGCTTGAAGTTTACTTTCGCCGTAAGGGTTCACGGGCCGCTGCGGATCAGTTTCCTTGATGAGCGCGTTCAGCGGTTCGCCGTAGGTCGCAGCCGTCGAAGAGAAGATGATCGCGGGAACCTGCGTTTTAAAAGCGTATTCAAATAACGTCCGCGAGCCCTCAACATTGTTTTGAAAGTAGCGTTTAGGTTCACGCACAGATTCTTCAACAAGAATGTAGGCCGCAAAATGAAAGATCGCATCAAAGCGTTGTCCATGAGGCAAAAGACCATTCAAGAGTTCAAAATCGCCGCAGTCACCTTGCACAAATCGCGCTTTTGCCGGCACGGCCCATCGGTTCCCCGTCCCGAAATTTTCCCTCAGGAGATCGACTACAGTGACTTCGAATCCGCGCTCGCAAAGTTCTCTTGCGACGTGTGAACCGATATATCCGGCACCACCCGTCACAAGAATTTTTCGTCCGACATTTTTTTCGTTAAGCGTCACGCCAACCATCCACGACCTTTTGCACATAAGTCGTGTAAGTACTCTTCGGCATTTTTTCGACGACCGCACGAAGCTGTGCCGCCGACTGAAACTTTTTAAACAGGGAAATCTCTTCGAGACAGGCGATCTTCAAACCCTGACGACGCTCGATCGTCGCAACGAAATTGGCCGAATCAAGAAGCGCACTTTCCGTTCCCATATCAAGCCACGCCATACCGCGCCCGAAGGCTTCAACTTTCAACTGTCCGCGATTGAGATATTCGCGATTCACATCCGTGATTTCGTATTCACCGCGCGCACTTGGCTTTAAGGCTTTCGCGATTTCCACGACGTTCTGATCGTAAAAGTAAAGTCCTGTGACTGCCCAATTCGACCGAGGCGCCTTTGGCTTCTCTTCGATGGACAAGGCTTTGTAATTCGAATCGAATTCGACAACACCGTAGCGCTCTGGATCGTTGACGTGGTAGGCGAAAACTTTGGCACCAGACTTGGTCGAAGCCGCCGCTTCCAACATTCTCGTAAGTCCTTCACCATAAAAAATATTGTCGCCCAAAATCAAACAAACCGAATCGCCAGCGATGAACTTTTCCCCAATCACAAATGCCTGGGCGATGCCATTTGGCTTTTCTTGTTCAGCATATTCAAAGCGAACACCAAGATTTTCTCCGGTTCCCATCAAAGAACGAATCATAGGTAGATCGCGCGGAGTTGAAATGATCAAAATTTCTTTGATACCCGCGAGCATCAAAACCGAAATTGGGTAGTAAATGGCCGGCTTATCATAGACCGGCAGCAGCTGCTTCGAAACAGAGTGTGTACAAGGGTACAATCGAGTTCCGCTTCCACCAGCAAGTACAATCCCCTTCACTTTTTCTCCTTCGTCACGGCCTCAACCCATTCCTGATTTTCAAGGTACCACTGCACCGTTGCACGTAGACCAACTTCAAACGAATCGTATTTACGTTTAAAACCCAATGCCTTTTCTGACTTTGTGTCGTCAATCGCGTAGCGCCAGTCATGACCTTTTCGATCTTCGACAAAAGTGATTTGTTCGGCGTAAGAACCCGTTGTTCGCGGACGAAGCTCATCTAAGATCGTGCAGATTGCTTTCACGACGTCGAGATTACGTCGTTCACTTCGTCCACCAAAACAGTAACTTTCCCCAATCGTACCCTTTCTCATCGCAAGCTCGACACCGCGGGCGTGATCGTCAACGTGTATCCAATCGCGAACGTTTCGACCATTGCCATAAACAGGAAGCGGTTTGTTCTTAAGCGCACAATGAATCATGTGAGGAATCAGTTTTTCTGGATATTGGCGCGGACCATAGTTGTTTGAACAATTGGTCACGATCACCGGAAGTTTGTACGTGTGATACCACGCTCGCGCGAGATGATCGCCGCTCGCCTTTGAAGCCGAATAAGGAGAACTCGGTGCGTAGGGTGTTTCTTCCGTAAACGCACCTTCCTCGCCAAGCTGCCCGAAGACTTCATCGGTAGAAACTTGAACAAATCGGAAGGCTGTGGCCTCTGCCGATGAACCCAACGACTCGTGATACCTACGGGCCGCATCGAGAAGTGAAAACACCCCCATGATATTGGTCTCGATAAATTCCGCAGCCGATTCGATCGATCGATCAACGTGGCTTTCCGCTGCGAAATTCACAATCGCTTTTGGTTTCACTCGTGCGACAAGCTCGTGAACAAGCGCTCGATCGGCGATGTCGCCTTTAACAAATTCTAGATTCGCGCGGGCCTGGGCACCGCCGGCCTGATTGAGCGCATGATCCAAGGTTGCGAGGCTACCTGCATAGGTGAGCTTGTCGAGAACGACGATCTTTTCTGGAAGCCCTGCTTTTTGTGAACCTAAATGCGTGGCATTTCGAAGGAGATTTTCGACGAACTGGCTGCCAATGAAGCCTGCTGCGCCAGTCACAATTATCGAGTTAAATGAATCGCTCAAAATGAGACTCTCCTCTATGCCGTTAGGTCTTTAGTGGGAAGTTATAGACTTGAATTTCACTGGCTCGCAAGCGATCTGTCTCAAGTCGGGAATATCGAGGCCAAAGCCTCAGAATTATGCCGAAAATACCGATTAATTAAGGGATATATCACTTCGGATTGGCGCTTTTCTCGGGGGCACTGGCAATGGACACTCTTTTCAATCTTTCCTTTCGCGTAATTCGGTCAACATCAACGCTGGCCGCCGCAGTCGCAATGTCGGCAACTTTGATTAGCTGTACGAAAAAGCAAGAATCCGCGTCGATCAAACTTGTGATGCCCCAGTCGATTTCCACATACTCCTCAACATCAGACAGTAAGGCTTCAAGTAAAGCGACCGACAAATCCCTTCAGAAGACAGTTTCCGCAACTTCCAATCACGAAGCTCCGGAGTGGAACACCTCTTTAAATCCCACGGCCGGATCGCAGATCAACTGTTTTGCGGTCTTCGTTGGCGGTCCGAACCTAACAGGTAATTCTTGCGACGTGACCGACAGTGGTGTCGCTAGAAAAATCGACTTTGGACCACACATTGGCTTTGTTCCAAGTGGCGCAACCGTCAGAGTCGACGTCCCTGCGGGACCCGATCGAGTGTTCCACATCGTCGGTCTTCGTTCGGCAACAGCGGCGGCTTGTTCTAACTTTCAAAATACTGAGATCGATGAATCAAACTTGTCAGAACCATTTTTGATTGCTTCGCAGCGCGCCGACATCCCTGCGGGCGAATCATCCCTCACCATTGTTGCGTCACTGAATGTGAATAAAAAAATCTCCACATGTAGCTTCGTTCAAGGCGGCGGCAGCGGCGGCGGTGGCGGTGGAACGACTATCTCCTTCGGCACGCAACGAGACGGCTCGTTAAGTACTACGTCTGGAACCCACTACCTTGACCAGCATGTCGACGCACTCGGCTTGTCGTCGCCGGGACTTACACACACGCCTCGTTCGGGCGGCGTCGCCACAACTAAAATTTTTGGTGCCGATCGACGAGTCGTTTCCGTCGCAACTTCTGGCGCCACCGCAGGACGTCTTTTGACTCTGTCGTCGGCTTATTCAAGTGATGAGTTCGAAATTGGCGACGAAGTTATTTGGCATGTTTCTGGTGGGCGCGCCAACCCCGGACCTCCCGATGACCCAGTGGCCGGCGCCTGCGGCGGCGGACTGTACCTAGGAAGATACGGCTTTGCGACGATTGAGGCAGCGCCCGCTGGAAACCAATTGCTGCTCTCAAGTTCGATCGCAAACGACCCGTCGCTCATTCGGAATGATTTGCTTGCTGCGACCACCGCCAACACTCCAGGCTTTTGTCGAATCGCGATCACGCGAGTGTCAAACTTTGACGAAATTCAAATTGCTGCAGCGACAAGTTTAAACCTTTACACAAGGACTTTTGATCAAGAGCAAGGAACCGGCGGCACAATGGTCCTTCGCGCCAAGCGCCTCGCGATCAACGGCGGCTTGAACATTTATTCTTCTAGTCGCGGTTATGTTGGAGGATTGGCGAACGTTGCTGGCGGCGGGCTATTTGGATTCGGTGGATTTCATTTACCAAGTGGAAATGGAAACGGCGGTGGCGCATCGTCCAGCGTCGGCGGAGCTGGAGGCGCGGGAGCCGGCGAAGGCGGTGGTGAAAACACAACTGTCAGCAGTCCTCGAGGCGGCCAACCATTGACCCACGGTCAGTCGGACCTCTTCAGTTCAATCTCCGGCGGAGATTTACATAGCTGCGGAATCACCACAGGTGGCAAAGTAAAATGTTTTGGCGATGGTCAAACACTTCAGCTTGGTATGGGCGCATCGCTGCAAAGTGTGTTTTCGACTCCGCATGGGATCGAATCGACGGATGTTTTTTCAAGCGTAGTCTCTGGTTCCCGTCACACTTGCGCCATTCGAAGTTCCGATCGATTTGTCTTTTGCTGGGGCCTAGGATCAGGCGGGCAGCTAGGACACAATGCCGTTACCAATTCGGGCGTTCCGATTTCCGTTTTTGCCAATCGCGCCTATTCGCAGATTTCGGCCTCTCCGAGCGGAAATTTCAATTGTGCGATCGCTTCATCCAATTCTGCCGCATACTGCTGGGGACAAGGAAACGACGGACAACTTGGAAATGCCAATACAGCAAATCGACTCCTGCCAACGGCCGTTTCCGGTGGTCTACTATTCAAGAAAATTTCAGCGGGACAGTCACACGCCTGCGGAATCACAACGACCGATCAGCTTTATTGCTGGGGTAACAACTTTTCTGGGCGGCTTGGAGACGGAACAACCTCATCCACGACCGTGCCAATACAAATTGATAGCGGAGTCCTCTACAAAGACATCGCCGCTGGCACTAGTCACACGTGTGGGATCACGGCGCTAGATGATATAAAGTGCTGGGGCGAAGGATCGTTTGGCCAGCTAGGTACGGGGTCCTACCCATCGCAGCAACTTCTTCCGGCGCTTGCGTCTGCGGGCGGTACGAAGTTTAAGGCTGTCACGGCAGGAACAGCCTTCACTTGCGCACTTTCTATGGCGGACGACGCTTATTGTTGGGGACAGAATTCTACCGGTCAGTTGGGAAATTCGACCTTCACCTCGACGGCCGTGCCGACACTCACCACTGGAGCAATTAAATTTAAGCAAATATCTACCGGCACCTCGCACACGTGTGCCGTCGCTCTTAACAACACCGCTACGTATTGCTGGGGTAACAGTGAGCGCGGACAACTTGGTTTTGGAAGTTACAACAATCATTCAACGCCAACAAAAGTTCGAGATCAGCTGTATCCATTGCCCATCACGGAACAAAAAGCCTACGCAGGTGGAGGCGGTGGTGCTTC
Source organism: Bdellovibrionales bacterium (assembly GCA_034366485.1). Classification (GTDB taxonomy): domain Bacteria; phylum Bdellovibrionota; class Bdellovibrionia; order Bdellovibrionales; family JAMPXM01. The sequence continues at coordinate 4,273 of JAXMMN010000826.1, read as the reverse complement.
ATTCGATCAAGCTGGTGGAAATGGCGGCGGGATTATTCTTGTCTACGCCAAAGAAGTGTCTGGTACTGGTGGTCTTTCCATTGAGGCGAACGGCCAATCTGGCGCTGCCATGACCTTGGGAAGTGGTGGCGGCGGCGGCGGGACGATCGGCTTCGCAGCACGATCTATTACATTGCCCGCCGTCCTCATTTCTGCGAATGGAGGAAGCGGTGCCGCAGGATATTCTTCAGGCGGTGGCGGAGGTGGAGCTGTTGAAGTCCTTGGTTGCTTCGCGCAATCTTCCACGACTCCAATCACTTCGACGGTCGGCGGTCCGGGAACTGGAGTCTCGCTTCGTGGGGCCTATGGAATTTCAAAAATAGAAAATTTAGAACCACTTTGCAGTTTGGATTAAACAATAAAATACCCGCTGGGCCAAGGTCACCACGACCGTGGTCTGATTTGATTCAGGCCATACCAATTCCGGTGTGTTCAGCGCATAATTGTTAAAGATATGTCGTCGTCAAAACCACCAAAACCAATAGGTAACGCCAGAAAGCAAGCCGCCCCCGTCGATCAACCATCGCCGAGCGGACAAACGCGTTCACCGAAACTGGAAGCTTGGCAAACAGGAGCGCCCGCGACGACCGACTCGATCGAAATGCGAAAGCTGATGCGCGATGGGCACGTCCCGGACGGATTTCCCGGGCCGACCACTATTTTGTTTATCTGCACTCGAACTGATGGCGGAATTGCGCCGAAGCAAATCGTCGACATCATCAACGTCATTCGCCCCTTAGGAATTAAATGTTTCATCGCTTCGCCTATGAATCCTCCATTTGGGTTCGAACTTAAGCGAGTCGCAGACAAGATGATCAACATCCCGGCGCGAGAGTTTTCAATCGGTGCGTTCTTCCGTCTTCGAAAACAGGTTTTGAAGTACGGGATCAACGTCATTCACTCGCACGGCAGGACCGCCGGAGTTTATTCTCGGCTTTTAGGCATCACGACGAAAGTTTCCGTCATTCACACGTTTCACGGCATTCCGGCAGAAAAAACATTGGCCGGAAAGTGGCGCCTCTTCGTTGATCAAATTCTTGGCATCTCTCGCTTCACACCAGTCGTCAGTTCACTTGCGGAAAAAGATCGTGCACTCGAACAAAAACTGATTTCCACCGAACACGAGCCAATGCTCATTGAAAGCTCGATCGATTTAGCAAAATACCCGAAACGAAAATCGACGCATATGCCGTTTAGCAAAGTCGACCGCAATCGACCCGAAACTCTCAATCAAATTCGAATTGGCGGATTCTTGCGCCCCGAGAGCACGCGGGGGCACGATGTTTTTTTGAAGCTTGCGAAGGAAACCGAAAATCAAGGCCAATGGTCATGTGCCGGTCTTTCGCGCGACAGAGTTGTCAAATTCGGCGCACCGCCTGCCGGGCTTGAGATCGCAGGACCGATGTCGGATTCCTCAAAGTGGATGTATTCACTCGATGTCTTCGTAAGCACCTCAACTGGCGACGGTCAGATTTACGGAGCGCTACAAGCGATGGCTGCAGGCTGCGTTTGCCTTCTTTCAAACGTGGCCGCGCACGAAGGCTTTTTAAAGCATCAAGCAGCATTGCTTTTTGATCCTAAAGACTCAAAGAGCTTCGCCACGGCTTTGAACGACATTCGCAACGACAAGGCTATTCGCGACATGCTTTTAGGAAATGCCCGCTACATGCTCGAGCGGTTTCACAATGCAGAAACCTTCCAAGGAAAGCTGGTCGAAATCTATCGCACGGCTGCGAAACGGACCGCCGGCCTCGTTCTTTAGATAATGGCGCGACGAAGCTACCGCACCTATTTTGGAAGGCGCGCCGCGCCACCAACATGTCGGCGGTACCTTCCGACGAAATCTTAGGTTTATGATCCGCTCATGTCCGAACTTAGAGTTCCCGAGTTAAAGAAGCTTGATGTTGGCTGCGGCAATCACCGGCTCGATGATGCTGTTGGGATCGATCAATTCCCGATGCCAAAAGTAGATATCGTTCACGACGTCAATCAGGCTCCATGGCCACTGGAGGCCAATCGCTTCGAATTTATTCGCTGCCAACACGCCATCGAGCATTTTCGCGAGTGCCATACGGTCGCGCGCGAAATGTACCGGGTCTGTAAAGATGCGGCGACAGTGAAGTTTGTGACACCTCACTATAGCTCTTATGCAAGCTGGGGAGATCCCACGCACGTGCATCACTTCGCTCTTGGTTCGATTCCGCAATTATTTAGCCAAGCGATCGGTGACGGAAAATATGAAGTCGTTGAAAATCGTCTGAAGTTTACCGGTTCACTTTTTGATCTGCCAGGTATGTTGATCTACAAACTTTCGCCACGAAAATACGAAAAATATTTTGCGTGGACATTTCCGTGCAACGAAATTCACACAACCATCAAGTTTCGCAAGTAGCCCAAATATAGCTCACGTTACTAGAAGTAACGCGCATCTGGGTGATTGAAATAAAAGCCCGACACACTTGCCGCCGGGTCCATCATGTCGCTTTCGGTCAACGCAATGCCGATCCGCTCTTTTACCTGCATCAGCTTCCAGATTTTTTGTTTGTGGGCGTGGGACGGACAGGCCGAATACCCCGGCGCTGGCCGTATGCCGCGATAGTTTTCCTTTAGCAAATCTTCAAACGCGAGATTTTCCGTTCGGCCAAATCCGCAAAACGCGCGCGCGCGCTTGTGCGCCCACTCGGCCGCAGCTTCTGCAATTCGGTCGGCCAAGGCCTTTACCAGAATCGATTGATAGTCGTCGTGCTGACGTAAAAAACTTTGCGCAAAAGCTTCGACATCGCGGCCCGCCGTGACGGCAAACATGCCGACGTAATCTTCGCGGCCAGCCGCAGCAGGAGCCACAAAGTCCGCCAACGAGTATCGAACCGCTGAGCTACCGTCTGCAGCCACTTCGTCATCTAACTGTCGCTCGAACGTGATAGTGTCTAAAACTTTTCCGTCGCGATCGCGAAAGGAAACTGTTTCTGCGCCGTCAGTGACAGCTGGGAAAAAGCCGACAAGCACTCGTGGATGAAAACGATTTTCTCGAACGATGCGGTCGAGAAGACCCTTGGCATCGGCAAAAAGCTGCTTTGCCTGATCGCCATACTTCGGATGTTCAAATATTTTCGGGTAAAGGCCCTTTAGCTCCCAAGACCAGAAAAGCGGACTCCAGTCGATGTACTCGACAAGTTCACCGACAGAGACCGGCCAATCAAAGACACCGGTGCGATCGGGTATGGCGATATCGGTCTTCGCCCAATCGCTGCTAAACTTTCTTAAGCGCGCCGCCTCTGGGGACAAAACTTTTCTCGACGACGCTTTCCCTAGGTATTCCTCGCGCGTGCGAAGGTTTGATTCCTTAACCGCGGCAACGGCGGCCACGCGATCAGCTTCGTTTTCAGATAAAAACCTCTGACAAACTTCAACCACACGAGAAGCATCAAGAACGTGCGAAACCGCACCCGAGTAATAGGGATCAAGCTTCACCGCTGTGTGAAGACCCGACGTCGTTGCTCCGCCGATCAATACAGGAACTTTCAATCCCACACGTTCGAACTCTTCTAAATTCAAACGCATTTCGTCCAAAGACGGAGTGATCAAACCGCTTAAGCCAACGATGTCCGCTTTTTCCGACCGAATGGCATCCACAATTTTGGAAGTCGAAACCATGACACCGAGATCAACCACTCGGTAGCCATTGCACTGAAGCACGACCCCGACGATATTTTTACCGATGTCGTGTACGTCTCCCTTGACGGTCGCGATCAAAAAGGTTTTCGCCTTTTCAGTTTCAGCACCCATTACCGTTCGCTTTTCGCGCTCGGCAAGCATCACCGGCTCAAGCACCGCGACCGCTTTTTTCATGACCCGCGCGCTTTTTACGACTTGAGGCAAAAACATTTTCCCTTCGCCGAAAAGATCCCCAACGATTCTCATGCCGTTCATCAACGGGCCTTCGATGACCGCAATCGGGGAACCAAGCTCGGCCAAAGCACGCTCTGTGTCTTCGACAATGTGCGAATCAACGCCCTTCACAAGCGCATGAGAAATTCGTTCGTCCAAAGCCAATGTTCGCCATTCGAGACCTTTTGCGATCGCTGCGGTAGCTCCGCCAGGTTCGACTGCCGAGGCCTTTAACTTTTCGGCAAACGCGACCAGTTCTTCACTTGCACCTTGGGGATTCGAACTTTTTCGATTCAAGATGACATCTTCGACACGCTTTAAAAGCTCGGGCTCGATCTCGTCATAA
>JAXMMN010000825.1:0-2393 GCA_034366485.1 Bdellovibrionales bacterium | reverse complement strand
TAACTGCGGGAAAAACGAGTTTCACTTTTTCACCATTGCGACTGCTTGCATTGTTCTTTCTCTCACGACGTCTTCGGCGACTGATTCAATTTCTATCGTTTTCATCCGAGATTGCGATCCTTTTGCTAAAGCCGCCGATCGTTTCGGAAGTTGCAAGGTTTGGACGACAAAGCGAAGAACTTCTTCGTTCGCTTTACCGTCTACCGGCGGCGCTTGAACCCGAATTTTTAGGCACTGACCGCCTGGTCCTTCGTACAGCCCTAAAACTTCTGATCGCTTGCCACCCGGTTGCACATACAACTGCAACAAAACTTTTCCATCTTTCGTGGTGATCACTCTTAATATTCTTCGCGCTGTGAAGGATTCGCAAACCCTTTTTCAGAAGTGCGACTTCCGCCCGAACCGATCGGTCGGTGAAGCTTCACGAGTTTTGGAGGCATCGTGCCTCGGGTGAACGATTTCCGAGGCCCTCCTTCGCCCAACAAGAGACGTTCTGCTTGAAACCGAATTTTCTGTGCTTGTCCCATGCTATGGACGGTCAGTTCACCATCGTCGACACAGAACTTTGCTGGTCCAGAACGCATCACTCCGTAGAGATCCAAAAAACCCGAGGTATAAAAGGTCAAAATATACTTCGCATCGGATGGGTTGGTTACCGTCACTTCGAAATACGAACCGGCAGTCTCATTCACATAGCCGGACACTGAATGTTCGGGAAAGTAGTCCTGCAGTTTCAACAGCTCTGAATTGGCACGCAACTCTTCTGGTCGAGAAGCACAAACTGAATCGCCGGCGTTTACTCGGACAACCGCGAGCAAAGATAAGAGAAATGGCAAAAACCGAAAACGAACTAAGCGACCCACGCTTGGGACCTCATTGCTTGCCTCATTCATCAAAATGAGCGCTGCCTTTAGTCTAACGCGGTTACATTTTCTTTATGTCAGATTCCAGAAAACACCGACGTTCGTCCCAAGTTGAGACGGCCCTAGAAGCGAACGCCAAGCCCCGCGCCGAAAAAAGCACCACCGCTGATTGTGATCCCGTCACCCATCGCAAAAAAGTTCGATCCTTCAATGGACAACATCCAGTTTGGTCCTAGCCAAAAGCGCGAGCCCACTATGACTTGGCCATAGTTGTATTGCGCGCTGCTGACTGTGAACGCAGTCTGTCCGGTGTCGGCATTTCGAAACTCAACCGGATCGGTAGAAACTTGCACAAAGCGTCCCGTCGCATAAGGTTCGAAAAATCCAGACAGGTAGCTAACCATCAGGTCACCGTAGTGATGATTGCCGCCTAGTGAACTGCCTGCTCCGATCGCCCCCGCCAGAGAAAGTCCTCCAGAGCGCCCGTTGATGATCGAGTACTTTCCTCGAACTCCGAAACTTAAACTTTCCCAGTGAACACCAAAATCGAAGTTCTCAGTCACGCCCGCATTCCACTTCAAAACGTAACCCGCCTGACCGTAGCCCGCGATGAGCTCATGATCGCCCTTGCCAACTGACCTAGCGGTTTCATGTTGCACCAACGGGCCAACGGCACACCCTGTCGACAACACTGCACAAAGGAAGAGAGCGACCCATGGACGGCGCGAATACAAAGCGGACTGGAGTTTGAACGACACGATGTGATCCCCTGTTATTTAGCCTTTAATGTACGGTACTTTTGCATGACTTCATCCGACAAGAAATTTGGAATTTGTTGGTTAATATACTGATCCAAAAAGGCCAGCACTGACTTCTGCGTGGCTGGACTCTTCCACTCTTCCGATTGCTCGAACGAAACAAAGACCGCTTCAAGCACCGCGACTTTAATATTAGTCATCGCCTTCTGGTGGTCCATTTTAATAAGTATTTTTGCGGCCTCAATATCTGGCGTCTTCTTGAGCTCAAACAGCATACTTTGAAGCTCGCCCGAACTTTTATGTTCATGTCCAACACGCGCCAAGGACCTTGCGATTTTTTGGAACATCACTGAACGCTGAGCGCCCTTCAAATTCTTATAAAAACGATCGAGCGTCAGGTGCGGTGAACTTGTTGAATCTGCGCCCATCAATTCGTAAATCTGAAGCACTTGATCGAGAGCTTTTTCGAGCTCAACTGGCTGATTGCTATCGAGCCGCGATTTAATTTCGTAGTGATAGCGGTCGATTTCTCTACGAAGCTTTCCGTCGCCGGGAGGCACCTGAAGGCTGGCCATCAGCTCTGACTCGCGACTGAATTCGGTTCGATCCTCCGGGTAGTTTGCAAAGAGCTGGGTAAACTCGATCACAAGATTTGAGTCAGTTGTCCCCGAACGCAATTCTTTTATTGAATACTCGACACCTTCACGAAGGAAGGTCTTTCGATTTACGGCTTCCTGACGCCCCAACACACCGTGAAGAATTTCAAAGATGT
>JAXMMN010000824.1:0-6890 GCA_034366485.1 Bdellovibrionales bacterium | reverse complement strand
TGATCGGCGGACGCGTCGGGCACCTCGAGAGCCGACTTTCTGTTTCCTTAAAGGGTTCAGGAACCTCCGAAGGTATTCTCATCGGCGAAAGACAAATCCACGATATGTATATCGAAGATTTCGATATCGCGCCGACTCCCCTTGCAAGCATCGTCGCCGGAAGTACACATAGCTGCGGAATTTCTGCAGCAGGACGTCTGTTCTGCTGGGGACGAGATTCAAGTGGAGCGCTTGGCGACGGCGGTAGCGCCATCGACCAACTTTACCCAGTCCCGATCGACGCGCCTAACACTTACACGCAAGTCGCCGTAGGAAACTATTCTACGTGCGCCGTTCGAACAGACAATTCACTTTGGTGCTGGGGCAACAACACCACTGGACAACTGGGAACCGGAAACCTAACCGCGATGAGCGTTCCGACCTTAACTGACACAGGTTACGTGAAGGTGGCGCTGGGAATTAGCTCTACGTGCGGCCTTCGAACTGACGGAAGTGTTCGATGCTGGGGGAGTCAGGCAAACGGACGCGTTGGAAACGGCCTCACGAGTGGAAATGCACTGCTTCCTGAATTGGTAAACATTGGCGGCACTGCCGTCGACATTTCCGTCGGTTATGATCACGCGTGCGCCATTCGCGTGGATGGTGCAACCTTCTGCTGGGGCGGAAATGCCATCGGACAAATCGGAAATGGAACAACAATACAAGCACCGCTGCCTGTTGAAATCGTCACCGGCGGAACCATGGTCCAAATTTCGGCAGGACAGTACTACTCCTGCGCCCTTCGCGTTGACGGAAAGGCTTACTGCTGGGGAGAAGGCGCCTCGGGAAAACTTGGACAAGGCAGCGGATCAAACTCCTCTGTACCAGTCGCATCGCAGTCGACTTACAACTTTACTTCGATCAAGGCCGGTGGAAACTCGACGTGCGGCATCGACCAATCTGACAATCGATTGAAATGTTGGGGTTACGGGTACTATGGACTTTTGGGAGACGGACTTCGACGCGGCTCGAACTTTCTTCCCATCGATGCATCCTTGCTACCAGGGACCACCACTGATTTTTCGCTCAACGCGACAAGCGCTTGTGCCGTCAGCCAAGGAAAAGGATTTTGCTGGGGCGGAAACGCCAACAATCACCTCGGTGTTGGAGCCGTAACGAAAACGCCGATCACTAGCCTCACGCCACAGGTTGACTTCGCTTCCGTGAGTCTTGGACGAGGCGGCTGCGGAATCACACCGACTGGAAAACTCTGGTGCTGGGGCGCAAACGATCTCGATTCTATTATTGTGACCGGCAATGTTGGCGACGGAACCACGCATAAGAGAAATGCGATAGTACATGTCAATCCAGCAGAAACATATCTGTCGGTTTCATTCGGAACTCGTCACACCTGTGCGATCACGACGGCCAACGTTTTAAAATGTTGGGGCCAGAACAGCGACGGTCAGCTTGGCCTTGGCAACACGACGCCGCAGTATCTGCCCACAAACGTCGGAACTGGTTATGCATCTGTCTCGGTTGGCACTCAATCCACTTGTGCGATCAACCAGTTGAACAAACTTTTCTGTTGGGGCGACAATGCCTTTGGTCAATTAGGAATAGGAAACAACACAGACTTCACAACCCCACAGGCCGTGATGGCCGGGATGGACTTTTCTTCCGTCAGTGTTGGTGCGAACACCGCGTGCGCCGTCACGATGTCGCAAGAACTTTATTGCTGGGGAAGAAACAATCGCGGACAGGTTGGCAACAACGCCACAACCGATCAACCTGCACCCTTCCTAGTTTCGTCTGGTGTTTTGAAAGTATCAGTCGGCGCCGAAGTAGGATGCTTCATCGATTTCGGAAATAGCCTGTACTGCTGGGGAAGAAATGAAGACGCCGAAATTGGCCAAGGGGCAATTGTTCCGGCTGAATATCTGACTCCGACTCTGGTCGGTGGCTCCTACTCTGACGTCAGTGTTGGAAAAAATATGAAGGGCAACGCCCCAGGCACTCATGTCTGCGCATTGACGCTAGCCGGAACCGTCGAATGCTGGGGAAGTTCAAATTTAGGTCAAAACTTTCCAACGGTCACACAGCTTCTTGTGCCTACGCTTTACGAAGCAGGTACGTTTTTGGCCGTCGAAACAGGCGAACAGCAGACTTGCGCAAAAACAAGTGGAGGTATTTGGCGCTGTCGTGGTGCGGCCGATGATTCGCAGCTGCCGCTTGGCTTCACCACCCACATCCCACAGCTAGTTCCAAGGGTTCGCTTTTGATGGCTGGTTCCCTCTTTCGTGCTTTCCTTGGCTCGATCGCAATGTGCAGCGCTTTGGCATCACCGCTGAAGGCTGCGCCAAGCGATCCCCTTTGTGCGCTGGACTACGCTACCTTCTTCAAAGGGCAGCAGCAGCCACTTCGAGTGGAAGGAGCCATCGACTATCTCGTTCAGTTTGATTCGACATTTCGCGCAGCAAAAGACGGTTTGCGATCTGAAATCACATCAGCCACTTTGCCGCAGGGAGAACGCCTAGCGCTTCTTCAAGATTTTCAAAGCAAAGTTGCCGCTATCGACAGTCAGTACGAAAGCCTCACAAATAGAACGCTTGAATGGTCGGTCGAGGAAGCTCGGCGAGAGTTTCCATCGATGGCGGAAGGCTTGCGTCGGGCTGCGGAAAACAGCCTTTCAGAAGGACGTACAGCGCTCCGGCGCGAACAAGGCGCAAGCTTCAATGAACTTGCTGACAACCCGGATTTGATATCACCACGCTTGTCCTACGAGGTTCCGCAGCCAAGCTCGTCTACGGGCGTTCAGTCCGCCAATAAGCTTTCCGTGAAGTTCAATGCCGCCGTTATCGAAGAACTTCGCAAAGATCCCCACTCTGCCAGTCGGTTTCTTCGGTCGATGGTAAAGGGGTATGTCGGAGCCCATGGGGGCGACGGAATTTTGCGCATCACCGATCAGCACGAGGCTCTCGTAGAAATCAAATTCGTCTCCAAGGGTAATAGTCGCCTGATCGGCTGCCGAAGGGCCGGCGGATTGATTGAAATCCTTCGGTACTACGAAAAGCACAATGAGGGCACAGGCGGAAGCCTTAAGCGTTTTGCGAAACTTTGCGACGAATAGGCCCATTAAAGCGGCCTTCCAGCTATTTTTAGTTGAATCTGACGGCCCAGACCCTTTATAACTTTCGAGTTGTCGGCGTCCAGGGCTTGCCTTTTTTTTAGGCTCCCCTCCTCGTCGATCTCTATTGTTTCTTATACGGTGATTGTAGCTCAGTTGGTTAGAGCATCGGATTGTGATTCCGAGGGTCGCGGGTTCAAGTCCCGTCATTCACCCCATTTTACCCACCCATTGTATTCGATCTAGCAGTTAACTCTGCGTTTTCACACGTAAGTGTTTTCAACGACTTAGGATCTCTGCGGACCTCGAAAAGGTCCACTGAGGTCCGCCAAGGTCCGCGAGATTTCCTATTTTTGCCTACGGCTGCCTACAGCTTTTCATTCGGCAATCACGGAAGAAGATTTTTTCGAAGGGTCCAACTCATCCCAACCATCATCCCACGCGTGGGCTGCTTTGTGGAAATTTTTAAGAGGAGGAATACATGAATACAGAACAAGGATTAGGAGTCGCTCAGGATTTGAACGTGAGTTCGGTGGCCGAGCACGAAGGTTCGGTATTGAAACTGGTAAAGACGTCGCGCGAAGAACGAGAAGAACAACTTTCGTTTTTCAAAAGTAAACCTCGTCGCCTTCGGGTGGCACTCAGTCCGCGGGACCTCGAGGTTCTTGAATTCATCATCGACATGAAATTCGCAGGACTTGGCGAGGTGTTCGAAAAGTTCTTCTCACGCGTCGGTTCTGATCGAACAGTGACGTCGTCGACCGAATGGACGAGGAAGCGTCTTCGGCAGCTAGAAGGTGCCGGGCTATTGCGCGCTGATGTAGGTATTGGCTTACGCGAAAGAGTCTACTTTGCGACGTTCAAGGGGTTCTATGCGGTGAATTCGATTCACCCCGAGAAAATGCTCGCAAAACCAACCGGCGGATTGGACCTTCGCACCTTCGTTCACGACCGCGAACTTTTGTTGGTTCGCTTAGAGTTCGAGCGAAAATTCGAAAAGCTACTTTGGATTTCGGACAGAAAGCTTCGTCAGGGCCAAGGGCCGAACCTTGGCTTCACGTCCGCGTATGTGCCTGACGCTTTGATCGAAGTACCAGGTGTGGGCAACGTCGCACTTGAAATCGAAATCGCCCTGAAGTCGCGCGCGCGGTACCGAGACAAGGTTCAGCGCTACGTTCGAATCATTCGCGAAAGTCGAGGACGTCCCGATGGCTTGAAGAAAGTCATCTTTCGTTGCCTGAAGCGACCTTGCTTCGATGCGATCACGAAAGAGTGCGACCTCTACGGCGAGATGTTCGATGTGTCGTTTGTGCCGTCCCTTTCGGGGATCGAAGGAGGTGCCAAGTGAACTGGCTCGATACCTTAAAGACCTACGCGGGACGTGCGCCATCCGACGCTGCGGTCTGTATTGGCCATGCCCAAGCGTTCTTGCGCCCGGCTGAATGGATCACTGAGAAGCAACTCAATCACCATGTTCACATCGTGGGCGCGAGCGGTTTCGGCAAAACCGTTTTAATCTCACATATCTTACGAAGTCGTATTGAAGGCGGTCGCGGATGTTTGTTCATCGATCAAAAAGGCGATCGCGAAACCATCGAGCAATTCACTTCGTATGTACGCGCAGCGGATCGTCTTGCCGATCTCAAAGTGTTCTCTTTAGCCGCCCACGACAACTCGTCGTCCTACAATCTATTGAACAACGGTTCGGCCACCGAACTTCGCGACCGAATCATGACGAGTCTGATTTGGAGCGAGGAGTATTACAAAAACCAATCCGCCGGTTTCCTGATGCACCTGATGGCCGGTCTTTGTTGGCTAAGAGACAACAGAAGCTTAAAGATCGACATCGAACTTATCGTGCGATGCCTGAAAGACGTTGAGTATATCGCAGAGCTGACCAAACAGATTCCGTCGGATCTTTACCGAATTCGTATGAGGCTCGAAGAAGCACACTCGTTTCTATCTTCAAGTGACAACTTTAAATCGCTTCAAGGTTTGAGAGTACAGCTCGAATCGATTGCCTATTCAGATTTCGGTGATCGAGTGCTTTGGTCTGACAACGCTATCGATCTTTTCGAGGCGGTCCGTTCCGGCAAAATAGTTTTCATGTTTTTAGACACAAGACGCTTCGGCGAAACAGCCAGGGCCGTCGGTCGCTTTATCATTCAAGATCTAAAAGCGGTTTCGGCAAAGATCGATTCAGAAATAAAGCAAAGTGATCGAAAGCCGTTCACGGTTATCATCGACGAATTCGCTGATCTCGCCCAAGAGGACTTTATCGGTTTCCTCGACCGCGCGCGCAGTAGTCGCATTGGCATTGTGGTCGCACACCAAGAGATCTCGGACTTGGATCGTATCTCGCCGCAATTCTGCGGTCGGCTTATGGGAAACACCGCAACTCTATTCGCGTTTCTTCAGAAGCGCCCAGAATCTGCGGAGTTAATTTCCGGAATCGGAGGTACAAAGAAAGCTTGGAAAACAACGCTTCAAACTAGGTTCTTTCTGGGATTCGATATCGAAACCGGTAACCGCAGTGCTCGAGAAGTCGAAGAGTTCATCGTTCATCCAAACGTTGTCAAGTCGCTCGGTATTGGCGAATGCGTGCGAATCCAAAAATTGCCGGTCGCCGGTGCGTACAATGTGACGATTCGGAACACAAAATGACCTTCTTTCGTTTGCGACACTTGACCCTGGAGTAGCTCCACGGTTTTCAATCTTAAATGAGGGGTAAATATGAAAAGTGGAACCCGAGTCACCGTATTCAGCGTCCCAAAGATGGATTGTCCAAGCGAAGAACGACTCGTGCGAATGGCTTTAGAGAAAAGCGCATTAATCTCAAACATAGCATTTGATCTTACAGCGCGAACCGTAACCGTCACACATTTGGACTCAGTTCCGAATCTGTTGGAATTGCTTGAACCGCTGCGCTATGCGGCCAGGGAAATTGAAACTCGTGAGGCTGAAACTAATGAGTTGAGTTCTGATCAATTCATGAGCGCGACAGATCAAGCCGAATCTAAAGCATTGTATTGGCTACTTGGAATCAACGGAGCGATGTTTTTCATCGAGCTTGGTTTCGGTATCATCGCGCAATCGACGGGGCTCATCGCCGACTCTCTCGATATGCTTGCCGATGCACTGGTGTACGGAATCAGCCTTTACGCAGTCGGCAAAACTGTTTCGGCAAAAAACGGAGCGGCAAAGACAAGCGGCTGGCTGCAATTGATTCTGGCTGGAGGAAGCCTCTTTGAAGTGGGGCGACGGTTCTTCGCCGGAAGCGAGCCGGTTTCTGCCCTTATGATTTCAGTATCGACACTCGCTCTTTTCGCGAATGTACTCTGTCTCTGGCTAATCTCTAAACACCGCGATGGCGGAAATCATATGAAAGCAAGTTGGATATTTTCATCGAACGACGTAATCGCGAATGCTGGAGTCATCATTTCCGGTGTGTTGGTTGCGACTACAAAGTCTCCGTATCCAGATCTTGCAATCGGACTTCTAATTTCAATTCTCGTGGCAAGCGGAGCCCTCCGCATATTGCGTTTAACTCGGAGCTCAAAAAAATGATGCAACTCATGATATTTGTCGCCTTTCTCTTTGTATCCGCAAGCGCACACGCAAAAGTAAAAATCGGTGATCGGTTTCCGCCGATCGATCTTAAAATTCTTAATTCGAAACAGACGTTCGACAATAAGACGATTCGCGGAAAAGTCGTGTTGATCGATATTTGGGGAAGTGATTGTCCGCCATGTCGACTCGCGATGCCCAAAATGAACGAAATCTA
>JAXMMN010000823.1:0-1262 GCA_034366485.1 Bdellovibrionales bacterium | reverse complement strand
AAAAATTCTTGGCTCTCGTTATGCAAAGCGCTTTCGACTGCATGGATCAAGCGACAATGCATCAGCATCAGGCGCAACAATCCTTTAACGATTTTTAGATAGGGGACTATTATGATTCAAATGGCTTACACTTTTTTCGTGCTTGCATTGATCGCGCTCTTGTTGGGTGCAACTGGCTTTGCGGGCGTTTCAATGGGTATTGCCAAACTGTTTTTGTTTGGATTTCTCGCAATCGGTGGGATTTCGCTTTTGTATGCAATGATCACCGGTCGACGTCCTCCCCGAGTTCCATAACTTTTAAGTATTAACAACCAACCAACGAGGTAAGTATGCGAATCAATGAAGATACAATCAAAGGCAAGTGGCTTGAAATCAAGGGCGACATCCAAAAATCTTGGGGAAAGCTCACGGACGACGAATTGGATCAAACAAAAGGCGATTTGAAATCTATCAGTGGCCTCATTCAACAGCGCTATGGCGATGCAAAAGAAAACTACGAAGAGAAAGTCTCCGGCATTTTCGATCGCTACGCCGACAGTGTGACCGAAAAAAAAGACCAAGCCGTGGACTCGGTGCGATCTACGATTAAAGGAAACTAGTTCAAAACACGCGTGAAAGCGCAAAGGAGATTTTTATGGCGATGTCACCCAACGAAATTGTAAACAAATCCAACGGTCAAGCACGAGACTTCAAGAATAAAGTTGCAACTGAAAGCGACCATCTCGAGCAATTGACACATTCCGCTGGAGAGAAAATCGGCGCGATCGCCTCAGATCTTGCGGCGACTACTTCCGAGTACGCGAAAACAAGTCGTGAATATGTTCGCGAAAACCCGGCCAAGGTTGTCGCTGTCGCGGCAATCGCTGGTGTCTTCGTCGGAAGCCTACTCACTATGGCAATGCGCAGAAGCCGCGACTAATCACCCCGGAGCTGCTATCTAAATAGTGGCTCCTTTTTTTTAATGGAGCCACCATGACCGCTCTGCTAACACAAGCACTACAATCTCTGCTGAATCCGATCGCAAAGCCCATTCGAAATGAATTCTCGAACTTGGCTCTGAGGCTGCTTGTGGCGATCGTCTTTTCTACTTTGGCCATTTTCTCCGGTCTCAACGCCATCCAGGCACTTCAAGCCGTGCTTCAAGAACTGATCTTCGGTGCACAAATTGAGATCGCAGTGTTTTCCGTATTGCTACCCACTTGTCTTGGGATCGTTTTCGCCGTGCTTAGGCGCAAGCCAAAACCTGTCGTCAAAGAATTGGA
>JAXMMN010000822.1:0-2665 GCA_034366485.1 Bdellovibrionales bacterium | reverse complement strand
CCAGTGAAGGCGGCAATCTTGCCGCTTTCAAAAAAGGCGGAGCTTCAAGGACCTTCGATGAAACTTCGCGATGAGCTTTCGGCTGAGTTTGAAGTTCAGTACGACGATTCGCAGTCCATTGGTAAGCGCTACCGCCGCCAGGACGAAATCGGTACACCGTTTTGTATCACGGTCGACTTTGAAACTTTGAACGATCACAAGGTCACAGTTCGCCACCGCGATACGATGAAACAAGACCGAGTCGCGCTCACGGAAGTGGCGAGCTTTATCGCGAACGGGCTAAGAACTTTCACGAAGTAATTTGATCGAGATATTTTGATTGAGAATTGAGGCGTTATGAATTCAACGACACAAGCTGCTCAAAACGCGAAGGGCGATGGCGCAAAGATGACTGGAAAAAGCGTTTTCTTTTTCTCTGCTGGTGAAACCGACGGAAATTCTGGAATGAAGAACATCCTCGGCGGAAAAGGTGCGAACCTCGCCGAAATGACGTCCCTGGGGCTTCCTGTTCCTCCAGGGTTCACGGTGTCGACCGAAATGTGCCAAGCGTTTTTTGATGCGGGCGAAAAGCTCCCAGCGAGTTTGATCGCGTCGATAGAAGAGGCACTTTCGAAAGTGGAATCTAAAATCGGAAAAAAATTCGGCGACAAAAAGAACCCACTCTTGGTTTCTGTTCGATCGGGTGCTCGTGCCTCGATGCCTGGTATGATGGACACGATTTTAAACCTAGGCCTCAATGATGAAACTGTCGAAGGCTTGGCGAGCGCCAGCGGCAATCCGCGATTTGCTTGGGATTCTACCGCCGCTTCATTCAAATGTACTCGGAAGTCGTCATGGGCATGAACTCGTCTTTTCTCGAAGTGACGATGGAGGACATGAAAGATGACAAAGGTTATAAGCTCGACACGGATCTCACAGCTGATGATTTGAAAGTGCTTGTTGGTAAATTTAAAAAACAAGTCGCTGAAAGCACGGGACAGAAATTTCCTGTAGATCCAAAGGAACAGCTCTGGGGTGCCGTATCGGCCGTCTTCAGATCATGGAACACCCCACGAGCGATTTCCTACCGACAGCTGCATGGAATACCGGCCGAATGGGGCACAGCCGTTAATGTTCAGTCGATGGTTTTCGGCAACATGGGAAATGATTCGGCCACGGGCGTTGCATTTACGAGAAACCCGTCGACGGGCGAAAGTCAGTTTTACGGCGAGTACTTGATCAATGCTCAAGGGGAAGACGTCGTCGCAGGCATTCGGACCCCAATTCCCATCATGGCAAGTGAAGCGGGATTGGCTGGAATGAAGGGCGAGTCTCTAGAAGAAAAGTTGCCACTTGCCTTCAAGGATCTCGTCACGAATTACAAGCTTCTCGAAAAGCACTATCGCGATATGCAAGACATCGAATTCACGATTGAGCGAGGCAAGCTTTGGATGTTGCAGACTCGCACCGGCAAACGAACGGCGAAAGCGGCGTTGAAAATTGCGTGTGACATGATCGACGAAAAGTTGATTTCGGTGGACGAGGCGATGATGCGGATCGAAGCCAAGTCGCTTGATCAGTTGCTTCATCCAACGCTTGATCCAAAAGCGAAGAAAACACTTTTGACGAAAGCACTTCCTGCGTCGCCAGGCGGATCCACTGGAAAGATCGTATTTTCCAGCGAAGAAGCCGTTGAATGGAAAGAACGCGGCGAAAAGGTCATTTTGGCTCGCATCGAAACTTCGCCCGAAGACATTCTTGGAATGGTCGCAGCGCAAGGGATTTTGACTTCGCGAGGAGGCATGACTTCGCATGCGGCGGTCGTCGCTCGTGGCATGGGAAAATGCTGTGTGGCGGGTGCCGGCGAAGTGGCGATCGACTACGGATTGGAAACTCTTCGTGTGAATGGTTATGTCCTAAAAAAGGGTGATTTGATAACGCTCGACGGATCGACGGGTGAAGTGTTTTTAGGAGAAGTGAAAACAGTTGAGCCTGAGCTTTCCGGAGAGTTCGACCGAATCATGAAGCTTGCGGATTCAAAGCGCACCATGGGTATTCGCGCCAATGCGGATACACCAAAGGACGCCTTTACGGCGAGAGGCTTTGGCGCCGAGGGCATTGGCCTTTGTCGAACTGAGCACATGTTCTTTGGTGCTGATCGTATTGATGCCGTACGCGAAATGATCGTGGCAGAAACGCGCGCCGAACGAGAACTTGCTCTCGAAAAACTGCTTCCTATGCAGCGGTCTGATTTCTTGGAACTCTTTAAAACTATGAAGGGGTATCCAGTCACGATTCGTCTATTGGATCCGCCTCTTCACGAATTCGTTCCACACACGGATGACGAAATTCGTACTTTGGCAAAAACGCTAAAGATGGATTTCGAAAAGTTAAAAGTTCGCGTCAAAGGTCTTCATGAATTCAATCCGATGCTTGGGCACCGAGGCTGTCGCCTTGCAATCACGTACCCAGAGATCTACCAAATGCAAACGCGAGCGATCGCGGAAGCAGCGGCAGAACTTGTGAAAGCTGGAATGTCGTTGATTCCTGAGGTGATGATCCCGCTTATCGGAACAGCGAAGGAACTTGAAATACTTCGAGCGCAATCAGAAAAAGAAATTCTTGATGTGCAAAAAGAAACTGGCGTGAAGTTTGATTACCTTATCGGAACAATGATCGAGCTTCC
>JAXMMN010000821.1:0-2553 GCA_034366485.1 Bdellovibrionales bacterium | reverse complement strand
GGAGCCAAGCCCGTGAGACAAGAATTGACGGAAGTTTTATTCCAAAGAAAATTCCGACCTTGAAATTCAACGGCTACGAAAAAGAAGTGGCTGCACTTTATAGCGGCCTCGATCTAAAGAAAAACTACTAGGCTGAAAATTTCAGGCGTGTACTTTGACCGCCACGGTGAGTCCCTCGGCGGTCGGGAAAATTGTGCCTCGAAGGCGGGGATCGGAAGCGACCGCTCGGTTGAATTTATCAAGCGAGCCGACCATCATAAGATCGTTGCCTACTTTTTCATGGGCGCGATGAACTTCGCCCCAGGCAAACGTATTGTCGCCGATGACAACACCGCCAATTCTAAGGTTGTCGATGGCCCATTTGAGATACGCCGGATATCCCGGTTTGTCGGCATCGATGAACACAAGGTCAAAAGGTCCTTCGTTTTCAATGCTCGGCAGTAGTTCGACAGCTGCACCGTTGTGAATTTGAAACTTCACGTCCAGCTTTTCAACTGCAATCGCGCGCTCAAGATTTTCTTTTGCGACACGGGCATGGGTTTCATTTTTTTCGAACGTGAAGAGTGTTCCACCTGGCTGAATTCCTCGTGCGAGACAAAGGCCCGAGTAACCGCCAAGCGTGCCTATTTCCACAGCAAGGCGGGGCTTTAGCATCCTGGTCAGTACTTCGAGATGGCGACCATCCATTGGTCCGACTTGAATGTCGGGAAGTCCGGCCGCCTTTGAACTTGCACGAATCGATGCGAGCGGTGCGTCGATGGGCTGGAAAAGCAACTCAACATAGTCGGCAATTCCAGGTTCTATTTGCGCGTAATTCTTTTTAGGGCGACTGTCGGAAGACGGCTTGTTGGTTTGAAATGTCATGGCAAGCAGTGTAACTTGAGTTCGAGAACGAAGTCGACAAAGGAACGAGACGCATATGGCATCCAATCAAACTCCTGACCGCAACCACTCTTCGATCGCGAAGCCAGCAAAGAACTACGGTCAACCGGGCTGGGGTGACGGGACGACAACTGCGGCGACTTCTGAAGGCGCTGAAAAGTTAACCATTCAAGCGGCGAGTGCGGAAACAAAGGTCGGTTTTTCAGGTTCTATGAAACGTCGCCGCGTCGGCGGAGTTTTAGGCAAAGTAATGGATTTCTTGTTTGGGAAGGATCCCGATATTTTCGATGCCTATGGGCGCGTTCGTCACAAATTTGACGATGCAAAATGGACGGCGTGGGATGATCGAATTCGTAAGAATCCGGCCTTCGATTGGCGCAAACATTCGGGCGCAGATAAATCTAAGAAGAAGTAAATTAGCTCTCGCACCGAACATTGGCGCACTGATCAATGATCGCAAGGCCGAGATCTTCGTCGACTGAGTTTTGCGATGGTCGGCGAGCGCGCGATGCTTTTTTCTCAAAGCACTGGGTGGCAGCGTCTTCAAAGGCAAGTTCCGCTGTCGAACCTTTACCAATAATCGTTGTTTTCAGTTCTTCGAGGCGAACTTTGCAGGTTGCTGCCGAAGCGTTACTTTGAAAACTCATAACAACCGCAATCGCAGCCAGGGCCAAGAAAAAGGCGCGTGCAAAGCGTTTGAATTCGTTCTTTTCAGCTTGGGTCAGTTCGGCTTGTTGAAACATTGAAACCTCCTCGAATGTCGTCGTCGACCTTCAGAAGAGCATGGGGTGAGCCACGAAATACCCCCTGGAGTACGGTTTAAACCGATCTAGAGTGAGAATTGGACGGTTTATCGGAGGGTGTCTCAAAAGGGCCCACAGGTGCCCAGAACGTTGACAGGGGCTTAAGGACAGTAAACGGTCTCAATATGTTTGCCGACTTTTCTCGCCATTTTTATCGACATTGGCTGACGCCTAAGGGCGCGCCTAACTGGCTGACCCGTGCGATTCCGACAGGCGAAGCGACGCCCGCATTTGATTGCGGGAACTGTTTTATGACAAAGCCAAGAGGTCTTTCGAGGGATCTTGGGCCCTTTGAGGCAGAATTAAAATGCTGCACTTACCACCCCTTTTTGCCGAATTTTACGTTGGGCGCGTTGATGGTGGAAGTTGATGAAGGTCGGCTCTTAGCGGAAACGTTGGATCTTTATCTGAAAGACAGTCGGCTGACTGTTTTAGGGGCTTTTTCGCTTCGATCTTCCACGTCTGTTTGTGAAACCGGAAAGAATTTTTCCGACAAGTGCCCCTTCTTGAAAAGTGGCCGGTGTTCCATTCACGGATTTCGGCCAAGCACGTGTTCCACTTATGTTTGCCGATCGAATACTGGAGAAGCGGGCTTAAAGGCTTGGCGCACTTTTGAGCGACAATTAGCAAAATTTGAATGGTCGCTAGCAAACGACGTGGCCTTTGAAATCGGATACACGAAGGACGAATTGGATGCGACCTACTCCTCGTACGAAGACATTAAGACAGTCTATGCGCGCGCCTACAAGGCCGCACAGTTGACTTCGGTTCGTGATTGGGATGAATGAGGAGCTATGAGCATCGACGCGCGGATCGAAACATTAAAATCTGATTTTCAAAAAGATCCTGACTGGGAAGACAGATACAA
>JAXMMN010000820.1:0-2912 GCA_034366485.1 Bdellovibrionales bacterium | reverse complement strand
GCCATGTAGCGATCAAATCGCAACATCACTTCATCGCGCCTTTGGATGAAATCGCTGGTTTTGTGACCGCGAAAGGAAAGATTGAAAATTTCTTCCGAAGCCAGCAGACGTTCACCATAGGCGATGAGTTCCGCATATTTCCAAGCAGACTTGAGGCTTGAAGAAGAATAAAGAAGTTCCTCAGCGCGAGATCGAGCAGAGTCTAAGCTTATCGAATCGTTTGCTGGACCAGCATAAGACTGAAGAACATATTTTGAACTTTTTGAAATTCCCTGACCTAGACGGGCCGTGGCCTCGTTCGAAAGACCATCAATTGCTTTAGTGTTCGGCTGTATGACCGTCGACAAAACGGCCGCGTGGCCCGCAGCACTTACGACAGTCGCCTTCGAGACGCCTGACAATTTCGACCACTGCGAAAGTGCTTTTATGACAATCGGACTTCTGAGTGCAACTTGACCGGCCGTTTTAAACAGGACGGCTCCACCAACTAAGTTCGCCGGGTTGAGGACATCAATGAGCCCCGCCTCGCGAATGGCCTTATCGACCTTTTTCGAAAGAGAAACCGCGTAGGGCTTTAATTGTTTTCGATTCGCTTCACTGACCTCGTTGTGGGATGAAATCACCAGTAACAAATTAGAAAGAGACGCAAGAGTTTCTAAACTCTCTTCGTCTCTCGTCATAACTTCAAGAGCTTCGGCAAGACCCACCAATCGAGTGCCGAGATCCTTTTCTGCTTCCAGCCGCTCAATCGCTCGGAAGCCGCCAAGCGTGAAATCGTGAAAACCGGATTTCAATATCATCTGTACAAAGAGCATCCGCTTGCGACGCGCAGAAGACGGCGGTTCGCTTTGAAGTTCCTTTTCGAAAGCCTCACTTAGTTTTCGGGTAGAAAGTTGGACGTTGCTGGGAAGATCCGCGAGCCGGCTGATGTGTTCTAATTCTCTTGCCTGCCACCAATCCCGATATTCTTGAATGGCCCGCTTTCTTTCGTTCGCATCCAAAGACATTTTGCCCATAAGAAAACGCGAAATTTTCGGTGCTTGATCGATGTCTTTCTCAATTCGTTCCAGGTAGGCCGACTGCACTAAAAATGTCAGACGAACTTGCGGATGCTCGAGGACCTGAAACTGCCCCCACGGCGCGCGCTCCGCGAGAGCGAGATCAGCGCCGAGGACGAGAGAAGCAATACCGGCAATCATTGCAACGAGGCTTCGGGTTTTCATACCCTCCTACCAATCCAAGGCCCAAGCCAACAGAGAACCTCTAGGTAAAACCCTGAATACACGGGAAAAAGTAGGATTTCTGCCTGGGGGATTCGTCAATATAGTAGACACTGGCCGCCGGTCGGCGGCACCCCAAATCGTTCGATGCCACTGCATCGAACGAGGGTGAGAGCTTCGTAGGAGCGAGGCTCACCCGAGACGCAGGCCGGAGGCCGCAGCGACGCTACTGTATTTTCTTGTAGCGGAAACGTTTTGGCTGAAGAGCCGCATCGCCGAGGCGTTTTTTGCGATCTTCTTCGTACTCAGTGAAGTTCCCAGGATAGAACGTCACGACACCATCACCCTCAAAGGCCATGATGTGCGTGCAAATACGATCCAAGAACCAGCGATCATGGGAGATCACGACCGCACAGCCGCCGAATTCTAACAAGGCTTCTTCGAGAGCTCGCATCGTGTTCACGTCGAGATCGTTCGTCGGTTCGTCTAGCAGAAGAAGGTTTCCGCCACTTTGTAGAACTTTGGCCATTTGAACGCGGTTGCGCTCACCGCCCGATAGATCGCCCACTTTTTTCTGTTGGGTATCTCCGTTAAAGTTGAAACGAGATACGTAGGCACGAGACGGCATTTCTTTTGAACCGACCATCATCAAGTCGTTGCCGCCCGAGATTTCTTCCCAAACAGACTTTTTTGGATTGAGCGAATCACGAGACTGATCGACATAGGCAAGCTTCACGGTCGAACCCACTTTGAACTCACCTGAATCCGGCTTGTCTTGGCCTGTGATCATTCGGAAGAGCGTGGTTTTACCAGCGCCGTTCGGTCCGATGATTCCAACAATGCCGCCTTTAGGTAGTGAGAATGTCAAATTGTCGATCAGCTGGCGATCGCCATAGGCTTTCGAAACACCAATCGCTTCAACAACCACATCGCCAAGACGTGGCCCTGGTGGAATGTAGATTTGAAGCTCTGCGAGTTTTTCTGGACCTGGTTCCTTCAAAAGACTTTCGTAGTTCGAGATCCTTGCCTTTGATTTGCTTTGGCGGGCACGAGGGCTCATGCGCACCCACTCAAGCTCTCTCTCCAAGGTCTTAGCGCGCTTTTCGCTGGCCTTTTCTTCGCTCGCCATGCGCGCTTCTTTTTGCTCAAGCCACGACGTATAGTTCCCCTTCCACGGAATACCCTCGCCGCGATCGAGTTCCAAAATCCAGCCCGCAACATTGTCGAGAAAGTACCGATCGTGGGTGACGGCGATGACGGTCCCAGGGAACTCAGCAAGAAATCGCTCCAGCCACGCGACGGATTCTGCATCGAGATGGTTGGTCGGTTCGTCTAAGAGCAAAATATCTGGATTGGACAACAAGAGACGGCACAGCGCTACGCGACGCTTTTCTCCGCCAGACAGTTTTGTGACCGGCGAATCTCCGGGAGGACAGTTGAGCGCATCCATCGCTTTTTCCAGTTTTTGGTCAACTTCCCAGCCGCCTTGTTGCTCAATCTTTTCTTGAACGACACCTTGGCGCTCAATCAGTTTCTCCATGGCTTCAGGAGTCATATCTTCAGCGAACTTTTCAGAAATTTCCGCGAACTCTTTCAAAAGTTTTGGCAGCTCGCCAAGTCCGTCCATGACGTTTTCTTTAACGGTCTTCGTTTCGTCCAGTCCTGGCTCTTGCTGTAAATAACCTACTTTGA